>JAEUHE010000136.1 GCA_016793885.1 Verrucomicrobiales bacterium | reverse complement strand
CCTCAAAGCCCAGGGTTGCGAGGAACGAGCTACCCTGGGAAAAGCCCATAGAATTCACAACCCCATGGTGGGTTGCGGTCCCTTTGGGCGTTTGGCCGATCCAGTCGCAACCCACGATGGGGTTGTCAGAAAACAACAACTCACCCAGGGTAGGCGCTCCTGCGTCGCGCCAACCCTGGGCTTTGAGGCGGAATCCCTTTGGGATTCTAACATTTGGTCGAGGAACTTGTGGGTAATGCTTAGATAATGCCACCGCTTCCGTCGCGAATTCACCACCATTCTCACCCACAGTTAATCACACCCGAAGCGAGGGCGACGTCACAAACCCGCTTGCCACGCTCCCGCTCGGTGGGCAACGTGGGGATCATGAAAATTCCCGCAGGCCTGATTCGGCGACTTCGCCAAGTCACGCGCGTTGTGGTCCTCACCGGGGCCGGGGTCTCGGCAGAGAGCGGAGTACCCACTTTCCGGGACGCACAAACCGGTCTCTGGTCGAAATACACTCCCGAGGAACTGGCGACGCCGCGGGCGTTTTTGCGAAACCCCCGGCTGGTTTGGGAGTGGTACGCCTGGCGTCGTCAACTCGTCGCGGATGCACTCCCGAACCCGGCCCACAAAGCACTCGCAGTCATGCAGTATCGATTCGCAGAATTTCAGCTCATCACCCAAAACGTCGACGGGCTCCATCAGCGAGCCGGAAGTGAGAACGTGATCGAACTGCACGGCAACATCCATCGCACGAAATGCTTTCAGGAGGGAACCCCGGTCGAGACCTGGGCTCACAGCGAGGAGGTGCCACCCAAATGCCCTCGGTGCGCCGGACCGTTACGGCCCGATGTGGTCTGGTTCGAAGAGGCTCTTCCCGAAGAAGCGATAACCCAGGCATCGAATGCCAGCCAAAACAGCGAGGCTTTTCTGTGCATCGGCACTTCCTCCGTGGTGTATCCGGCGGCCGCGTTGCCCATCCAGGCATTGAAGGCCGGAGCAACGGTCATCGAAATCAACCCGCAACCCACGCCGCTTACCGAACGAGCCCACTTCGTTTTGCCAGGGGCAGCAGGCGAGACATTGCCGCTGCTCCTCGAGTGTTTGGCTGGATGAGCAGAACCTCGGCAGTCACACCAAAAGCCCTGCAACTTGAGATTGAACTTCCGCTGGAAATAGGCTTCAGATAGGAGGTAATGGCGGCTGAAGCATTAGGAAGGCGGTGCCGTTGGGTGTGCTCGGCAATTCTTTGCCTGCGGCTCTTTGCGCCTTACGCTGCCCCTGGTCAAGCCCCCGTGGAGATTCTGGACCAAGCCTGGAAAGTAGCCTCCCTCCTTCCCGACTCCGGATTGGCCAAGAAGAACCTGTTCAACCTGGATTTCGTGCGAGACAAGTCCAGCCCCCGACATGGTACCGCCTGGATCGCAGCGTCGGATGGACTCTACGAATATGATGGCTACTCCTGGCGCCGCTACTCCAAGTCCAACGGCCTGCCGAGCGATTTCGTCCGCTGTGTTCGGATAGTACAGAACGGCCAGCTGTGGGTGGGAACCGACCGCGGTGCGGGCACCTTCGATGGACGAAACTTCGTGACTCACGGTTCAGAATCCGGTCTGGCCGGCCCCAATGTTCGGCGTATCGATCAGGATCCGGACGGCACCATTTGGTTTTGCAGTGACAGCTGGCCTAACGGGGAGGCGACGGGAGGCATCACCTCCTGGAAGGAGGGGCGCTGGCGGGCCTTCCATAAGCAGGACGGTCTCCCGAATCACTATGTCGTGGACCATCTCCGCGATTCACATGGCCGCCATTTTGCCGCGACCCTCTCCGGGTTGGCCGAACTGAAAGGGGACCGGTGGAGCGCGGCCTTCACGCCGCCGACCTCAGTCACGTTCCAATGGCGGAGCAGTTCGCTGGCGGAGTCGGCTCGTCACGGCGTGATGTACTCCGCCGGCCATGAGGTTTTTCTGTCCAGTGGTGCCGAGTGGCGCCAGATCACTTCGGACCACCTGCATCACAGCGGCATCTGCTCGACCTCCGATGGTGAGATCGTGACCAGTGGGATTGTCGAAGGAGGCCGGCACGCGTTTCTCGAATGGACCGCCGATGGCTGGAGGCGTCGGTCAGCCAGCTTCGTGGTTCCGATGGGCTATCACGAGGACGTTCAGGAGGCGCCGGACGGATCCCTGTGGTTACTGGGCTATGACTGCCTAGTGCGATGGCAACGTCGGGGCGCCGAATGGCAAGAATACGCCAACCTGTCCGAGCCGCTGTTCACCGACGGGCAAGGTGGACTCTGGTTTGGTCGCCTGCTGGACCGACAGCGAAACACCGCTCCCGTGCGGCATGTCGAAGGAACCTGGGAGCGTTCAGAACGCATTTATGATCAACTGATCTGTTCCAGGGATGGCAAAGTTTGGGGCTGGAACCGTGATGAGATCGTCTCCTGGGAAGACAGTCTCACCATTTCCAAAACTCTCCCCCGGCCGACCCTCGCCTCGATCCAGGCCGGGGCGTTGGATCGTCAAGGCGCTCTCTGGCTGGTCGGTGCAGCAAGTGACTCATCCCCAAGCGCGAGCCGCTTTGATGGCACCTCTTGGGTCACTCGAGCACTCACCGAACTTCCGGGGACTATCCTTCCCTCGCGCATCTGCGGCGCGGCGAACGGGGTATGGATCATCGCGGAAGGCTCGGCCGACTCGGAAGATTTCCAGCTCGCGCGACTCGAAATGAACTCTCTCCAGATCCGCCCCCTCGCACGGGCGGTGGTAAGTCGGTTTCGCTTCGGCATGCATTGCGATTCCGCCGGCTCGTTGTGGCTCTACGGTGACGCAGGGTTGTTCCGGCTTCGCAACGGTCCCGATGAACTCTTCGAGTCCGTTACCAACGTGCCGGCCCGGCATGTGTTCGGATGTCTGGAGCGGGGTTCCGAGCTCTGGTTCGGTTTCAGCGGAACGATGGGTGGGCAAAGCGGCCTCGCCCGACTGCAAGGCGAGACATGGACGCTCTATGCCGTCGATGCCCCATTGAATCTAAGTCTCGCGGCCGACGGGACCTTGATGGCGGGGGGCAAAGGAGTCCTGACCCTCGTGCCGCCGTCCCCGGAGCCGAACCCAATCACCATCGAGGTGCCCGGCGACACGGTGGCCAAGGGCGTGGCCAAGGCTCCCGATGGAAGCTATTGGCTCGGGGACGACACCAGAGTCCTACGGTTCAAGCCGGATCGCCTCCCCCCCCGGACGAGCATCCAGCTCAGCCAGACCAAGCTGCTGCGAGGCGACTCAATTCAGGTTACGGCCGTCGCTACCGAAAGATACCAGCCTCGGGAAAACCGACGGGATCATCTTTTTTCGTGGAAGATTGACGACGGGCAATGGTCTCCGTTCCGGGCGGGGCATACCTGGAAAATTGCCACTGCCGACCTCCGGGCCGGACCTCACCGCGTCGAGGTCAGGTCTCTGGACGCGGGAATGGATCTGGATCCGCAGCCGGCGGTCGCTGCGCTCCAGGTATTTCCCATCCCCATCCAAAGCCGCCGCTGGTTCTCACCCGCGCTGGTCGGGTCCCTGCTCCTGGTCACCCTGCTGGCCACGGTTGCCTGGAGAGCGAAAGCCCAACTCGCCCTGCACGCTCACCGCCTGGAGGCGGTGGTGCGAGAGCGGACCGCCGAATTGCAGGCGGATCTGGAGCAGCGCAAACGCATGGCCGAGGATCTGCGGATCACGGAGGAGAAGTTTTCAAAGGCCTTTCACTCCAGCCCGATCGCATTGGCAATCCGGCGCCTGGCCGATAACCGCTTCATCGAAGTAAACTCGGCCTGTGAGAAGCTGACTGGCTACCCGGCCCCTGAACTGCTGGGTCACAGCGCGGCCGAGCTGAAGCTTCAGGTGGTGACTACGGGGCCTCACGAGGCTCCAGCCGATTCCACAGCGGCGCGAGGGTATAAGGAAAAGGAAATTCAGCTGCGCACCCAGGCGGGGGAGGTCCGGTCCGTGTTGGAATCAGCGGAGATTATATCGGTCGGTGGGAACGCCTGCGCCCTGACCACGCTGATGGACGTCACCGAGCGGCGCCTGCTGGAAGAGCAACTGCGCCAATCCCAAAAACTCGAGGCCATCGGAACGCTCGCAGGTGGCATCGCCCATGATTTCAACAACATCCTCAGCGCGGTGGCCGGATACGCCGAACTCACCCGGCTGGAGCTGGGGGCGAATCACCCAGCGACCGACAACCTGGACCACATCAGCAAGGCAAGCAATCGCGCCAAAAGCCTGGTCCAGCAGCTGCTGAGCTTCAGCCGCCCTCAGCCCCAGGCGCGCCGCATCATCGCCTTGCAGTCGGTCATCGAGGAATCGGTCGGACTGCTCAGGGCCACGTTGCCGGCGGGCATCGAACTGGCCACCAGCATCCATGACAACGCTCCACCGGTTCTGGCGGACGCCAACCAGATCCATCAGGTTCTCCTCAATCTCTGCACCAATGCGACCCATGCCATCGAGTCCGGCGCTGGCAAGATCGAGATCAGCCTGCGCGGAATGCTGCTCGATTCGGAACAGATTTCCAAACTCCCCGGCCTGCAGGTCGGATGGTTCGCGTGTCTGGCAGTTACCGATTCAGGAACCGGAATGGATGCCACGCTGATTCCGCGCATCTTCGAACCGTTCTTCACAACGAAGGCGACCGGCCACGGGACCGGCCTGGGTCTCTCCGTAGTTCACGGTATCATGAAGAGTCACGACGGTGGCATTCTCGTGACGAGCAAGCCGGGGTTGGGCACGACCTTCCAACTGTTCTTTCCAAAGGCCCAGGGGTCCCCGGAAGGAATCCCCGCGGAGAATCGGATCGCGCCCCGAGGGGATGGCCAGCGCATCCTCTACCTCGACGACGAGGATGTGCTCGTCGACCTGGCCAAGAGGATCCTGGAACGGCTGGGGTATTCGGTCACGGGCTTCACCGACGCGACCCAGGCCATCGAGGCCTTTCGCCTTTCCGCGGAAGATTATGATGTAGTGGTCACCGACCTCAACATGCCTGGATTCTCCGGCCTGAAGGTGGCCGAACAAGTCCTCAAGATCAGGCCCGATGTTCCGGTGATTCTAAGCTCCGGCCACGTCACGGAGGAGATCCAGAGCGAGGCCCGCCGCATCGGAGTCATCCAAGTTCTCTACAAACCGAACACCATGGAGGAACTCGGCGCGTCGGTGCATCGGCTCATCAAGGAGATGAAGCCCCGATAACCCGCAGCGGCCAGAACTTGGGGACCAAGAACACCGACAGCAAAAAGATTGCGATCACCAGCGGAAAACCCACCCGGAAGAAATCTCCGAAACGGTAACGTCCGGGACCGTACACCAGCAAGCAAGCCGGCTCGAGAGGGGTCAGGAATGAGCAACTCGCCGCCAGGGCAATCATCACCGCGAAAGGGCGTGGGTTAAGCCCCAGTTGCGCGGCGGTTTGCACGGCAATAGGCAACACCACCGCGGCCGCCGCCTGATTGGACATGGGCTGAGTCAGCAGCGTGGTGATCGCGAAAAACCCAGCCAGCAGCCAGAGCGGATTCCAATGCTCCACGAATCCCGCCAGGAGCGAGGCCAAGGCTTTGGCGGTGCCGGTTTTTTCCATCGCCACACCCAGCCCCAGCATGCACGCGATCAGAATGATCGCCCGCCACTCGATCTCCCGATAGGCCGCTTCCGCAGTCACACACCGGGTGGCCAGCGTCAGGAATGCGCCCAGCAACACGGCCACCGGCAAGGTCATCACTCCCAGACTGCCCAGGACTAGAACAAACAGAAAAATTCCCCCGGCGCGCAGAGCCTTGGTGCGGTCCGGCCGGTCTTCGGACACTTCTCCCAGAATGCTGAGGGCACGGTCTTCCTCGAGGCTCACAAAGGCTGATTTGGCTCCCTGCAGCAGAAGCACGTCGCCCACCCGCAGGCCGATCCGGCTCAGCTTGGTCAGAAGATTTTTCCCATGACGATTCAACCCCAGCACCTGGAGGTTGTAGCGATCCCGGAATCGCACCGAGTTCAGGGTCCGGCCACTCAAGGATGAGCCGGGAATCACCAGAGCCTCAACCAGGGCCAAGTCGGCGCTTTTCACACTGGGATCCGCCAAGGTCACATCCGCCTTGATCTCGATGCCAGCAACGTCCTTGACCTTCAAAACCTCCTGCCGCGGTCCCTCCACCAAAAGCACGTCGAGAGACTGCAGGACCAGGTTGCTTCGCGGCTGGAGATACTGGTCCTTGCCCCGAAGCAGGCGGATCACCGTGAAATCGAGATCACGACCCAGACCCGATTCCCCGAGAGTGCGCCCAACGAGGGGTGAGTTCTCCAGGATCAGCACCTCCGTGAGATAGGAACGCATTCCAAATTGGTCGATCAGTCCTGGAGGTCCAGAACGGTCGGGGATGAGCCGACGCCCGAGGAGCATCATGTAAGTCAGCCCGAGCAGGACGATCGGAAGCCCAACGGGGGTAAGTTCAAACATCCCCAATGGAGCCAGTCCCGAGGTAACCATCAAGCCGCTCACCACGAGATTCGTCGAGGTGCTGATCAAAGTGACGGAGCTACTCAAAATGGAGGCGAAGGCCACGGGCAGCAGAAACTTCGACGGCGATTGCCCAGCCCGCGCCGCCAGCCCGACCACCACCGGAACGAAGAAGGCCGCCGTGGCCGTGTTGCTCACCAGCGCGCTCATTCCGGCAACGGTCATCATGATCACCCCCAAGAGCACCACCGGACCACCCCGCACCCGGCTGTGGATGGCCTGTCCCACCAACTGTACGGCACCCGTTTTGACCAGGGTTCCCGTTAGCAGCAGCAACCCAAAGGTCATGAGCACCGTATCGCTGCCAAACCCGGCGAAGGCATCCCGAGGGGTCAGCAGACCGGTGAAGATCAGGAGCAGCAACAGCCCCAGGGCCACGATGTCCGAAGAAACCCAGTCTCCCCAGAAAAAGACGAGAGAAACCAAGATCAGGCCCAGTAAAAGCAGCATTTCGTATGACATATCCATTCCCATCTCCCGACATCCATTTCTCTTCCTTCTCAAGGGAGCCTCCCAACAAAGACTACCCAGCACCAAAAGGCAAGCGACCCGCTGCGCGGTTCGACTTGGGCGGATGATCCCGGTCTGGCACGGGTGCCGCCCCTGTTCCCTCCGCAAGACACCGGCCAGCGTGGCAGGCCAAACTCCAAGGAAGTGGCGTCACCATCGACAACCCGTGGTCTCAGGTACAAACTGATTCCATGCGACCATCCGACAACACCCGGCTTGCTGCCGCTCATCTCAGTCCAAAGACTCCAGATGAGGTAGCCCCCGTGCAGGTGCTGGAGGTTTCCCAGGTTTCCAAATCCTATGCTGGTCGCCTAGTTCTCAACCGCGTTTCGATGTCACTCACGGCCGGACAACGCGTGGCCCTCATCGGCCCGTCCGGCAGTGGAAAAACCACCCTGCTGAATTGCTTGGGCGGGGTGGACAAGCCGGATTCTGGCTCGATCCACATTCGAGGCCAAAGCCTGTCGTCGCTGTCGAGCGACGAACTAGCGCACGTCAGACGCCACCATGTCGGCAGCATCTTCCAGTTTTTCCACCTCCTGCCCACACTGACCGCTTTCGAGAATGTGGAGTTTCCCCTGCAGCTGATCGGAGTTCCCACCGAGGAGCGTCGTTCCAGGGTGCAACGTCTGCTGGATCGAGTTAAGCTCTCGGCGCGCGCCGATGCCTTTCCCGGACAGTTGTCCGGGGGCGAGATGCAGCGGGTGGCGATCGCGAGGGCGCTCATCCATCAGCCCGCCTTGATCCTTGCCGACGAGCCGACCGGAAATCTCGATTCGGTGAATGGAGAGAACATCCTGGCCCTGCTCCGCGATCTGACCGACGAGACACAGACCGCGCTAGTATTGGTGACCCACAGCCTGGAGGCTGCAGCCATCTGCCAGCGAACCATCCAGCTCCGCGATGGAATCATCATCGCAGATACGCTCGGATGAGCAATCCATGAACCGAAGCTCCACTCCAGGTCTCATGGGGACCCTGCTGCGTCAGTTCGCCTGGCGCCATTGGCTTCAGGCGCCCAAACAATCCTTGCTCCTGGTTCTCGTCCTGGCTTTGGGCATTGCGGTTTTTTTCTCCATCCGCCTGGCCAATCGGGCGGCCCTGGCCAGTTTCCAAACGTTCACCGACTTGATCGTCCAAGAATGCGATTGGCTGATCCAAGCGCCGGCCGGAATGCTGCCCGAATCGGTTCTCCAGGAACTGAGATCCCGGCTGGGCCTCGCTCCCATCGTCCTGACACCGATCTTCGAAACCACTGCCGTGCGAGCGCAATCTCAGGAGGCGGCCTCGATCGGATCCCAAGAAACCTTGCAGCTGCTGGGGGTCGATCTGATCGGCATCCAGAATCTAGCGGCCAGCCGGATCCAAGATCGATCGTGGTTTGGCCAAACGGAGCCGGCGGGAGCGACCCAATCGGGCTCCACCAACTTCTGGCGGACCTTGAGGGACCCCCGGGCGATCTACATCAGCAAAGCCCTGGCAGAACGAGACCGACTTCGGATCGGAGACCCACTGCCGCTGGTGATCCATGAACGGGTTGTCACCCTTACCATCGCCGGCCTCATTCCCACCCATCCCCACGCTCCCCGTGCCCCCGCCCAGCTGCTGATCATGGACCTTCCGGCACTGCAAGCCTTGGTCGATCGCCGCGGAATGCTGAGCCGGATCGAGTTCCAGGTTCCCGAGGGGGACTCAGCCCCCCAACGACGGACTGCCTTGCAAGCTCAACTCCAGGAATGGTCCCAGGATCGTTGGCTAGTATCCTCTCCGGGCGAGCGTCGGGACAGCGCGGCCACCATGACCCGAGCCTTCCGCCTCAACCTCACGATTCTTTCCCTGATCGCCCTGATGGTCGGGCTCTACCTGATCTTCCAAGCGCTCGATGGGGCCGTCGTCCGACGACGGGAGGAGATTGGCATTCTGCGGTCTCTGGGGGTCGAGGAGGGACAAATCCAAAGGGTCTGGCTGCTGGAGGCAACGATGCTGGGGCTCGCGGGTGGACTGCTGGGTGGACTGCTGGGTTGGGCTGGCGCCCAACTCTCGGTCCGACTTGTGGGCCGCACGGTGAATGCCCTGTACTACACCACGAGCGTGGACCAGGCCACCATGGCCATCGGCGAGTGGTTGCTCGCGATCGGCTTGGCAGTGGGGACCAGCCTGTTGGCGGGCTGGATTCCGGCACGAAACGCCGCGCGAACCCCGCCCGCTCAAATCCTGGTCCGCCATCCGAAGTCCCCGTTGGGGATGACGTTCTGGCAGCGGGAGGGCCAGGGCACGGTATTCATGCTGTTGGGGTTCGCGCTCCTGCCGCTGCCGCCCGTCAACTTTGCGGGCGGTGTACGTTTTCCACTCGCAGGCTACTTCTCCGCATTGTGCTGGATCCTCGGGGGAGGGATTCTCGGTGGCGCAGCCTTGCGCGGGCTAGCCCGCCTCGGCCGACCTCTGGGCGCCCGATTCATCTCCTTGCGCCTCTGCGCAGGCCACTTGCTCCCCCCCTCCGGACGACACCGTCTGGCCACCGCGGGGCTGGTGTGCGCGATCGCCATGACCGCCGGGATGGGGATACTCGTCTCCAGCTTTGACACCACGATGAGAGGCTGGATCGAACGCACCTTCCAAGCCGACCTGTACGTTTCCAGCACCGCAGCGCAAAGCGCCACCACTCTCAGTCGCATCTCAGCAGAGTCTTGGAAGAAGATCGTGGCCCACCCGGGTGTTGCCGACGCGAATATCGTGCAGAGCTGCGAAGTTAGCCTGCCTGAGGGTCGGACCCTGCTGTCGGGAGCGGAACTCTCGGTCCTGCGAAGCCGCACCCAGCTTCCGTGGGTGGACGAACCTCTGTCGGAGGCCGTTTTTCGTTCACACGAAAACGAAGGCCTCGCGGTCGTCAGCGAGAGTTTTAGCGAACGCTTCAGAAAACGCCGGGGAGATCGGATCCCGCTTCCCACTCCCTCAGGAACTCGGGAACTGACCATCGCCGGCGTGTTCGCCGACTACGGCAACGAGCGAGGTTCCATCTTGATCGAACGCCAGCATTTCGCCCGTTGGTTCCACGAGGAACAGGCATCGGCACTGATGCTGTTCCTCAAAGCGGGATCCTCGCCGGAGGCGATGCGCTCGAAGTGGCAGCAGGAATTCCCGGGCCTCCGGTTCTTCAGCAACGCGCATTTGCGCTCCGAGATTCTCCGCATTTTTCAGCAAACGTTCGCCATCACCTACGCGCTGGAGATCATTGGAGTGCTGGTTGCGGTGGTGGGGCTTGGCTTAACCCTGGTCAGCCTGCTGCTCGAACGCAGGGGAGAGCTGAGCATTTTGCGGTCGGTCGGAATGACGCGACCACAAATCGCCCGGGCCACCGCCTGCGAGGGCCTGGCCTTAGCCGCGGGCGGAGTGGTCGCGGGCACAGCGGTGAGCCTGGCTTTGGGTTGGATGCTCATCCATGTGATCAACAAGCAGACGTTTGGCTGGACCTTGGTCATGGACGTGCCGTGGCTGCAGATCAGCGGCCTGGCGGCGGTCATCCTTGCCGTAGGAACCGCGGTTTCGTTCGCGGTCGGCCGCTGGGGAGCCACTCTCCCCAGCGATCGAGAGGAGTAGATATTCCCATGAGCAACAACCACCTCACCAACGCAGCAGCGCCGGCGGAATCCCGCTGGATCGGGAACTCGACCCTGGCCCTCGTGGCCTTGCTCACCACCAGTTCCAGCCTTCTGTCTCACGCCGCCGAACCGCCCCGTGTCGGGGTGACGGCCGAGGGATTCGCCATCCCGCAACCGGGCCGAAAATTCGAGTTTCCACGTGATCACGGGAGCCACCCGGAGTTCAAGATCGAGTGGTGGTACATCACCGGACATCTTCTCACCGAGTCTCAAGCCCGCTATGGTTTTCAGGCCACTTTCTTTCGAAGCGCGGGGCCACGGATCTCAGCTGATACAGCGTCGGCCGATGCTCAAAGGTCCGCCACTTTTGGGGTCAACGGTTTGTATCTCGCCCACATCGCCATCTCGGATGTGAATCAACAGCGTTTTCTATTCGAGGAACGACTCAATCGGGAAGGATGGGATGCGAGTGCCGAGCAGTCCACTCTCGCCGTGCGGAACGGCAACTGGTCGCTCACCCTGGACACCAACCAACCCACCGTCCTCTTGGTCCAAGGTACCATTCGGGACGAGGCGTCCTTTCTGCTCCAGCTGAGGCCTCAAAAGCCGTTGGTCGTTTTTGGAGAGGACGGAGTTTCACGGAAAGGAGCCGATCCTTCGGCCTCGAGCCATTACCTCACTTTTTCACGATTGGCGGCGTCCGGAACCCTGACTCTGAACGGCCGATCCCATACGGTGAAAGGACAGGCTTGGATGGATCACGAGATCAGCAGCAGCCAGCTCGATCAAGGCCAGGAGGGGTGGGACTGGGCTTCGATCCAGCTTAACGATGGGCGGGAAGTGATGGTCTATCGACTTCGCCTCCGAGGAGGCGCGACAGATCCGCACTCACAACTGGCTTGGGTCGACGATCAGGGGATGGTCAGTCGAGTCGACGCCAGTCGCTTTACCTGGAAGACGATTCGCCAGTGGAAGAGCCCTCAAACCGGAGGCCTCTACCCGGTTTCGATCCGCTTGGAAACCATCGATCCCGCCACGCATCAACTCCAAGTTTTTCTGTTGGAACCCGTCTTCGATCATCAAGAGTTGGACGGCCCGCTGGGGGGAATCCCCTATTGGGAAGGGGCCTGCCGCGTGCGCAATCCGAAGGGCGAGGACATCGGTTCAGCCTATCTCGAGCTGACCGGCTACGTCGGCAACCTGGCCGAACGATTCCGGTGAGGATCCGTCCACAGCGGGCTTAAACCCCCGCACCATTATTTTGCGGGGGCCTCGGCCAAGGCTTTCATAGTCTCCAGGCCTTTCTCGAATTGACCGCCCACCATCTTGTCCATGTTCATCACCAGGCACATGGCCTTCGCGACGAAATTATTCTGGCCCGTCATCGCCCAGGTCACGACCGTCTTGTCGCCCTGAGGTTGAAAGGTGAACTCGGTGAGACTGGTTCCGGCCATGGGTTTCAAGAAGTCGAGCCGGAGCAGAATCCGCTCACTGGGTTTGCTCTCCGTGATGGTCATGCTCCCCTCGCCGACCTCGTTGTTGCCGGACCAGCGGAATATCGCACCCACACCGGACGACGGCCCCTCAAAGGAATTCTTCGCCGCAGGATCAAGCTTGGCCCAAGGAGACCACGACTGCCATTGATGAAAATCGTTCACCAGCGGAAACACCCTTTCGGGCGGTGCCGAGACCTGGGCGGAACGAACGATCCGGAAATCGGAGGGTTGAAGAGCGACGATGATGATAAACACCACCAATAGGAGGCCCAGCGCAGCCAGGATCTTCTTGAGCATCGACATGGTCACTTTTTAAGACGAACGAAGGACCGATGCCAGGACAATCCTGGGGAAGAGTTCGGCCCACAGAACTCGCGGAGCACACGGAGTCGGAGGGGATTGAGAAGAACAGCACCGTCAGTCGGGCCGACCCCTCGCAAGTTCCTCTTCAGATCCGTGTGGTCCGCGTGTTCCGCGGGCAATACGTCCCCGCTCGGATTTCCGCCGGCCAGAACCTGGAAGGTTCTCAGAGTTCTGAAACCCAGCTGAGGTCAGGGTCCGGGGGCCATTGCCCCCCGCTCACTTCGTCATCGCGGGCCGCGGTCGGGGCTTATGGATGGCCAAGAGATCCGTCTGATGGCGCACGCCCGATTTCCGATCGGACTCGCTCTTGCGATCGAACACCGGACTGTTCATCCGATCGGAGGGAGTTCCTGACCGAATCTCTTGAGTCAGATCGGCCACCGTCTCGAGGATCCGGGTGGGTTGATAGACATAGTCTCCCACACACTCGAGCTGAGTGGAACCGCTAAGCACCAGGAAAGCCGACATTCCAGATTCCACAGCGCCCCGGATGTCGGTCTCCATCGTGTCTCCGATCATCACGACGTCCTCCAACTGGCTCAGCGCATTCTCGTTCAGTTTCCGTCGAGCGCGCTGAAACATGTAACCGTTGGGCTTGCCTAGATAGTAAGCACGCCTCCCGGAGCTGGTCTCCAGATAAGCCGCGGTTGCACCGGCTCCAGGACGGGTCTTCGTGGAAGAAATGGGGCACCAGTTGTCCGGGTTCGTCGCCAGAAGCCGCGCCCCGCGCTCGATGCATTCATGCGCCTTGCTCAAACGCTCCATGCTGGCCGAGCCCTCGCCCACGACCACATAGCTAGGGCTGATACCATCGCTCGCAATCTTTCGTTCGTGCAGAGCGGCAATCAAACCTCCCTCACCAATCACAAACGCGGTGCAGTTCGGATGTGTTTCACTGAGAAAGTCCGCCGTGTTCATGGCCGACGTGTAGAAATGACGCGGGGAAACCCCGTTAATGCCCAGCCGTTTGAGGCGAATCGCCAAGTCCTCCGGCGTCGGGGCGGAGTTGTTGGTCAGAAAGAGAAACGGAACTCCCGCCGAAAGCAAGGCCTCGACGAACTCCGCAGCTCCAGGAATAAGATGATTCTCCCGATAAATCACCCCATCCATATCAATCAAATATCCTGTCTTCATAAAGCAAACCGTCCCAACCCCAAAGCACTTACCCTGCCGTGGGCAAGGCGGCGATATCTGCCGCCGGGTCAGGAAGGGAAGACAGGAAGAGAAGACGCAGGACCACAATCACTTAACGACCGGATGAAGCTAACGCGTTGTTGTCCTTCGTGCGATCGATGCTAGAAATGCCGCCTTTCCAGGCAAGCAAAGGAGCAACCTGCGCAAATTCAGTCAGATAAAGTGGCCTTTTCAATCTCGGGTTCGTCCCCCAGCAACGATCGAACTCTCCCCAGAAACTCGTCCATCAGAAAAGGCTTGGCAAACACATGGGCGGCACCTGCCGTGCGTGCGATGGCCAGATACGGTTCTGGAGCCCATTCCCCGCCACCCGACATCGCGATGACGGGCAGCCCGGGATGCCGCTTCCTCAGCGCAAACGTCAGCTCGATACCTTCAGAGTCCGGCATGATGATGTCCGTGATCACCAGATCTACCGCCTGGTTCTCCAACTGACGCAACGCTTCATGGCCATTCCCAGCTTCGAAGACCTGGTAGCCCTCTCGATCCAGGGCGCGTCGCAGGGCAAGCCTCATGGAGTGGTCGTCGTCTACCAGGAGGATTCGAGATTTAGTCATGAGTGTACGGGTCCGGATGAATCAGCTCCAGCCGCCGAAATCGGTCATCCCGCTCACGCTGATTCATCCACCCATCCCATTATCGGCAGACAATGAGATCACTGGAATCATCCCCTCAAGGCTCCACCACCAGCCAGGTTGCAGATCGCGGAGCCAGGGTAACGGGGACGTGCGCCTTCGCCTGGCTGTCGAGCCGAACTCTCCGGACCGAGCCTGTTTCTGGGCGGATGCGGGCCGAGCGCTTCAAGCCGGTGTAATAAAGCGGCAGGGCCAGAGTCCGCGTCACGGGCTGGTTCAACGGATTGTAAACCATGGCCAACCCTCGTTCTCGTCCGGCCGAGCTGACGTGCAGCAGGCAATCGATGTCCCGGCCGTCCGGCCGTCGCACATGGATGACGTCGGAATCCAAGATCGCCCGATGCGCCTGGTAGAACGCCGTCCACTTCTGAACGACCGCACGGGTGCGGTCGGTGTCGAAGAGTCGCGGACCGCGGTAGCACGCGATCACGCCGCTGCCGAAATTCTGTGCGAGATGAGCTTCATAGGCGTCCAAATGCTGCTCCAAGGGCTCCAAAGTTGCCGCCGCTCCGCCACCGTGATACTCGGTCAACGGAAGCATCATCCAACCCATGCTGGGCGTTTTGTTCCAGGTGCCGTCATAAATGTTTTGGCGCCCAATCAGGATCTGGAGCTCGCGAGGCAAACTCCAATTCTCTTCCCGATACCCCATCGGATACTTGTTGCTTCCCTGAAAAAAATACCAATCCGGACTGTTGATGTAGAGGCCACGTTCCCGGCAGCCTCGATAAAACTGGGTTTGTCTCTCCCACTGCACCCAACGGGAGTCGGCTCGTCCTCGATGATACTTGTGTTCGGTGGAGGCGCACTCGTAGCCGTGATAGGGGCCGTCAGTCTCGATGATGTCCATCCCGGTCGCATCGATAAAGCGGAAGAGCTTCGCAAAATAGGCATCCGTATACTCGGATCCGAGACACAGGCTGCCGTCCGGTTTACCCGTCGCAGGGTCGATCGCGTCATGGCGCGGCCCCTTGGAGGCCGTCGTGCAAAAGAGGATGTAGCCGCCGATCTTGATGCCTCGGCTATGGGCGTAGTCAAAATCGGCCTTCAGCCGGGCGATGTAGGCGGGATCCTCGTTGTTCATGTCAAATCCGCTCCAGAAGGTGAGAATCACCATCTCAAAACCCACCGCCACACACTGGTCGACAGCACGCCGAATGGAGACCGAATCCGAGTTGCGCAGATGCATGAAGATGGGGTTCTCCGTCGCTTGGGGGGTCAGGACCCGATACATGCGTCGGAAGGCGAGACCGCTGCGCTCGCGATCCTCGTTCTCGAGCAGCAGCTCATGCACCCGAAACGATTCAAACTCCCCGCCGGAAAGGAGTCGAGCCGAGGGCCCGATTCCGTAGTCACAACTCAGCAGATACTCCTGGGAATGGGGGATGTAGCGAGCATCGCCAGGGTTGATCATGGCCAGCGTCGGCCAGGCGGGATCGCGCGTCCACCGCGGGCCGCCCGAGTGAAGCTGATCGCAGTCGATGAGCAGGCGAGCCCGCTGATCCGGTGCCACCGCCAGACTTTCCACCTCCAGCTGATCGATCGTCACAGAACCGGAACCTCCGTTGCGAATGCTCACCCACTTGGCAACCACGGGCAGGCCATCGTACATCTCGTAATGAACCACCACTCGCAGGCCAGCCACTTCGGCCGGGACCGCCGGTCCGCTCGGCGGCTCAAACTCCAATTCCAGATGAACACCGCGCGGCGGCCAGGCGGCGGGGGGTGCTCCAAACCGCGGGGTCCAGGGGAAACGGGCGGCAGGGGTTCCCACACGATGCTGTGAAAAGCGAAAGGCGTTGGAACGGGCAGTGAGCAGCGGGAGCCAGGAGGGATCCAAGTAGCTGTGGTCCTTCTGCCCCTGAAGACCGCCGATCTCCCATCTCGTTCCCCCGATCGTCAACACGGCCTCCGGCTGAACAGCGCGGACATATTCCCCGCCGGAGCTGAGGTTCTGCAGACTGATGGTGGCCAGGTTGGGTCCTGTCTTGAAGCTCCTTCGTGCCAAACCGTTCTCCAAATGCAATTCTCCAGCCGCTGTCCCGACCTGCAGCCGAGTTGGCTGGGCGACGGGAGTGACCAGCCAATCCGAAGGCAACCCGGCAGACGCCAGCCACCCACCGCCGAGGGAAAAAAACAGGAGCCAGCAACCGAGCCACGCCACCAACGCGGGCCCCTTTCCGATTCGAAACAACAAAGTGCCAAATGGATTCATTCGGCGGCCGGTATAGCCCAAGCGCCGCGGGGAAGCGAATGAATCGATTATTTTTCTTAATTTTCAGTCTGATTTGAAGACAATGAAGCCCATGTTCAAGCCCGCCTCAATTCTGTGCCTGGCGTTCGCGCTGGGACAACCCTTTCCGGGGATGGCTGCCGCGCCCCGGAACCCTGAGGAATCCCAGCGACATTGGGCCTTTGAACCGGTTCGGGAGATTACCCTTCCGCAACCTCGCACAACCCACTCGGCGTGGGTGCGCAATCCCGTAGACCTGTTCGTCCTCTCCCGATTGGAGAAGGAGGAAATGCGGCCGGCTCCCGAGGCGGATCGGCTGACCTGGCTTCGCCGAATCACCCTGGATCTGATTGGCTTGCCTCCTACCCCGGAGGAAATCGCCGCCTTTCTCGCCGACCCGACCTCAGAGGCCTATGGTCGCGTGGTCGACCGACTGCTCGATTCGCCGCGCTACGGAGAACGATGGGGCCAACATTGGCTGGATGTGGCCCGTTATGCGGATACCCATGGGTTCGAGGTGAACACCGAAAGGCCCAACGCCTGGCCCTACCGCGACTATGTCGTGCGCGCCTTCAACCGCGACACCCCTTACGACCACTTTATCCGCGAACAGCTCGTCGGCGACCTGCTGGGCCAGGATGCGGCCACGGGCTTCCTCGTAACCGCCTCGGTTTTGCTGCCCGGACAGATCGGTGCCGACGAACCTTCCAAACGCCTGGCCCGACAGGATTCACTGGATGAGATTGTCGTCAACGTCGGTCAAAGCTTCCTCGGACTTAGCATCAACTGCGCACGCTGCCACGACCACAAATTCGATCCGATCTCTCAACGGGATTACTATGCCTTGCAGGCCTTGGTGGCGGGAGTGGAATATGGTGAACGCGAGCTGCGTTCTCCGGAAACGGAGGCCCTCCGCCAAGAAGAATCCCGCTTACGCCGGCAAACCACCCAAATAGACAGCCGCCTGTCCCGCTTTGTGCCCCTGGCCCAACTGACTCCGAACACCAATCCTCCTCCGCAAGCAAAGCTGAACGAGGAGGCATTCCCCGCACTGGCTGCCAAGTTCATACGATTCACCATCCACGACGCCAACCTCCATCCGACTCTCGGCCTCATCGAGCCCTGTCTGGACGAGGTCGAAATCTTCGGCGAGGAGGCCCCGGCGCGAAACCTGGCGCTGGCCACCACCGGGACTCGAGTGTCGGCTTCCAGTAGCAAATCCTCCGACCTCCACCGGCTCGAACACATCAACGACGGTCGCTATGGCAACGCCCGCAGCTGGATGTCAGACGAAGCGGGGCGGGGCTGGGTTCTGTTCGAACTGCCAGCGGCGGCCCGCATCAGCCGGATCCGCTGGAGCCGAGATCGCGAAGGGATGTTCACCGACCGGCTGCCCACGGCCTACACGCTGGAGGCCGGGCCTTCGCTGGACCAGATGACACGGCTGGCGTATGTTCCGCCGCCGAGACCGTCCGTCAACGCGCGCGCTAACACCGATCGGTTCAAGCCCACCCAAGCCCACCGCGTTCGCTTCACCGTTCGTGAGACCAACCAGCTGGAGCCGTGTCTGGATGAACTCGAAGTCTTTGATCTAAACGGCGCCAACGTGGGACTGGCGAGCGCTGGCGCCATCCCGACCGCCTCCGGCAGCACGGTAGTGGCCGATCGACATGAGCTGAAACACATCAACGATGGCCAATACGGCAATGCCCGCAGCTGGATGTCGAATGCCAAGGGAACCGGCTGGATTGAACTGGAACTAAAAGGGGCTCCGGTCGTGGACCGCGTGATCTGGGGACGCGACCGCGACGGGGAGTTTTCGGATCGGCTGGCAACTCAGTACACCATCGAGATCGACGATGGCACAGGCCAGTGGCGCACCGTGGCCAATTCCAGTGATCGAGCCCCGATCGGCAGCGGCTCCTCCGCGTCGCCCGCCATCTCGCTGGCAGGGCTCAGCGCCGCCGATGCGATGGAGGCCACGAGGTTGATGCAAGAACGCAAGGCGTTGGAGCGTCAGATCAAGGCTTCGACGGAGGGTCGAATGGCTTATGCCGGCAGCTTCCGTCCGCCCGATGACATCCGCCTGCTCAGTCGGGGGGATCCGGAGCAGCCCAAGGAACCGGTTCAGCCCGGAGTTCTGCCCGTGCTGGGCGCCACTCAGCTGACTCCAACCGCGAGCGACACCGAGCGACGCCGGGCCCTGGCGGACTGGATTGCAAGCCCTCAGAACCCATTGACGGCAAGGGTGATGATCAACCGCATCTGGCAGGGCCATTTCGGGGTCGGCCTCGTGGAGACCCCCAGCGACTTCGGCAGAAGCGGTGCGAAGCCATCGCATCCGGAGCTCCTGGATTGGCTGGCCTCCGAGTTCATTCGCAGCGGCTGGTCCATGAAACAGATGCATCGACTGATCACACTTTCCGCCACCTACCGACAATCGAACCGGATCGATCCGAACGCACAGGCACGCGATGCGGATGTCAAGCTGCTGTGGCGCTATCCGTCGCGGCGCCTGGAGGCGGAAACCATCCGGGACGCCATGCTGGCGGTGAGCGGCCGATTGAACGTGAAGATGTATGGCCGCGGATTCGATCTCTTCGACAAACGGGGCGGCCTTAGCGGATTTCAGCCGGTCGAGTCCTACAGCGGAGAGGGGCTTCGCCGGATGATCTACGCTCACAAGGTGCGGCGCGAGCGCGAGGCTGTGTTCGGGTCGTTCGATTGTCCCGACGCCGGCCAGAGCACCGCCCGACGTCGAGAGTCCACCACGCCGATCCAGGCGCTGAACCTGCTCAACAGCCGGTTCACCCACGATGAGTCCGAAGCCATGGCCGCTCGGATTCGGCGCGAGGGGGACCTGCAGCCTGCCAGCCAAATCCGCCGAGCCTATCGGCTGGCGCTAGGACGTGAACCCGCCCGGGAGGAGATCGATGAATTGGAGCCGGCCGTTCGCGAGCATGGCCTGGCCACCCTGTGCCGAGCTCTCTTCAACAGCAACGAGTTTCTTTTTCTACCATGAACCCGAACGCCGAACATCTCTCCCCGGCCGGACGACGCCTCCTGGATCGTCGGAGCTTCCTGTCCCAGAGCGCGACCGCCATGGGGTCGTTCGCCCTGAGCCATCTGCTGAGCAGCGACGGGCTGCTGGCGGCAGGCCACGCACCGGTCATCGACCACGCGCGGCCGTTCGCACCCCGCCCAACGCACTACCCGGCACGGGCTCAGAATGTGGTGATGATCTTCTGCGCCGGAGCCGTAAGCCAGCTCGAGACCTGGGACTATAAACCAGAGCTGATTCGCATGGACGGCAAGCCCCTGGAGGGAGGCCCCGCCGTCACGTTCCAGGGGCCAGCGGGAAATCTGGCACGCCCGCAGTACGAGTTCCGTCGACGGGGGCAAACCGGCAAGTGGGTCAGCGACTTGATCCCGCACCTGGCCGAGTTGACCGACGACATCGCCTTCGTTCATTCACTCACCAGCAAGAGCAATACCCATGGTCCGGCGGAGAATTTCCTGTCGTCCGGATCGGTGCTCGATGGATTTCCCAGCATCGGCGCCTGGATGGGCTACGCTCTGGGCAGCGAGAACCAGGACCTGCCGGCCTACGTGGCCATCCCCGACCCGCGCGGCGTGCCACAGGCAGGCTCCAACAATTGGGGCTCGGGCTTCTTGCCGGCAGTGTTCCAGGGAACTCCCATGAGTGCCAAGGAGCCCGTGCGCCACCTGAGGCCGCCCTCTGAAGTCAGCCCAGCGGCCGACAGCACCGTCCGCTCCATGCTCCAAAAACTGAATGCCCGGCACCTGGAGCGCAACCCGGGGGATGGCAAGCTAGCCGCGCGCATCGCGAGCTACGAGTTGGCGGCACGCATGCAGCTCAGCGTTCCGGAGATCAACAACCTGGGCACTGAACCGGCGCATATCCTGGAACTGTACGGAGCCAATGATACCAAGAACCCGCTCAAGGCCGCGTTCGCACGAAACTGCATCCTGGCGCGTCGGCTCATTGAACGCGGCGTTCGCTTTGTCCAGGTGTTCAACGGGGCCTACGCCAGCGGTGGAGAGCTCAACTGGGACGGGCATAACAAGCTTAAGGAACAATACGACCGCCACGCGCAGATTATGGACCAACCCGCGGCGGCGCTCATCCGGGATCTGCGTCAACGGGGATTGCTCGAGAACACCCTGGTCGTCTGGTGCACCGAGTTCGGACGCATGCCCATGTTTCAAAAGGGTGCTCAAGGCCGGGATCACAATCCGGACGGATTCACCTGCTGGCTCACCGGGGCCGGAGTGCGGCCCGGGGTCAGCCATGGAGTCACCGACGATTTGGGCCGGAGGGCCGTCGCCGACATCCACCCTCTCTATGACTTCAATGCCACCATCCTGCACCTCCTCGGACTGAACCACGAGCGGCTCACCTACGAACACAACGGGGTGCAAAGGCGGCTCACCAATGTCGAAGGCGATCTCATCCGCGAGATGCTGACGTGATATATCGGCGCCACCCTCCATAGGGAGTGATTTCACGGCAGCCCTCGCATAACCAGGGTTCGGCCAGGACTCCAAGCACCTCCGTGTGGTCGCACAGCTGCACCTTCCCAATGCACAGCCCGGCCGGCTCACCGAGCAGCACCGCCGCCAGGCCAGGACGCGGAATGGACCAGACCTCCAGTTCGATCGCCGCACCTCCCTGAGCAACCCGCAGCATGCCTGGATGGCGATCGTGAATCGACCAAAGACGATAGCAGGAGGCGGTCGCGTTCTCCTGAACAAAGGTTCCACCCACCGCCAGCAGATTGGGGTTCAACTCCAACCCCCGCATGAGCGTCCCGTTGACCGCGAGCAGCACCGGCTCAGAGGCGGAACTCACGGAGTCCCCCCTTCCGTCCCAAGAAATCGAACCGGTTTTTCATAGATGGCCAGGACAATGCAGCCGTTCTCACTCAGGACACTATGGCTGGTCCCCGGCGGATTGATGATCAGCATTCCAGTCTCGGACTTGCTGTTCTCATCCACCTGCGAACCGGACAGCACAAGTATGTGCTCGAAACCCATATGCTCATGAAGGGGAACCCTCCCCCCGGGGCGGAAGCGCAGGAGGGCTGCGGTGGGCCCGCTCACCCCATCCCCATACAACCGATAGATCTCCACCCCAGGTTGGAAAGGCTTCCAGGGAAGCTTGTGCTGCCAGCCCGAGACCTGAAGCAGATCGCTGAGCTTGACCACCTCTGGTGAATCGTCGCGCATGATGAAAGTCTGAACGTCGCAGGGAGCCGAAACGCGCCAGGCTGACTTAAGCCGAGGCGCCGTGGCCAGAGGGCTCATGAATGGTCGTGGCCGGGCTAGGAACGACCGCGGAAAACTTCGCGCACGCCAGGAAAATCACGGTCATCGCCGCATAACTGACGGCCACCACCGGCGATTGCCCAAGCCCAATCCGCTCCCCGTGCATGAAGCCGAAATAGGTGAGAATGGCTCCCGCCAGGGCGAACCCGGCCGCCTTCTTGAAGTCACGATCGATGATGAACGCGGCAATCGCCCCGAGAATCAGCCCGCCCAGGATGGAGCCACCGCCTAGGACCTGCAAGCCATGATACAAGACCCCCTCGTTCTTCATTTTCCCGACGAGTGCCTCCAGCTGCTCAGGCCCGAGGGCGGGAACGATGGTCCCAGCGGCAGCGAGAGCCCCGTTGATCAGCGTCATGGCCCAGGCAGCCATATGCGGAACGAGTGAAAGAACCACCGCAGGCGCATGGCTGCGCGGGGTCTCCTGAAAAGCCTGCGAGCCGATCAACATCGCGATATAGAGCAGAATCGGCAGGATGGCGACCGCGGGGATGAGCGCCAGCATGACGGAAATCGTGCCGAACCAGCACAGCAGAATCACCATGATTCCGGTGGCCGCGGAGTAACCAATGCGCCCCCCCATGGCCTTCCACCCGGGATGTCCAATATAGACGGCGTTAATAAACGGATTTCCCATCATGCATCCAACCAGGCTGACCACTCCGTCTGCCGTCAGCACACGGGTCGTCGGAAAGCTGTCGCCAGCAACCGCCGCGCTCTCGACATTGTCGATGGCCTCCACCAGATCGTAGATGCCAAAGGGGATGGCCGTAACCAGGATCACACCCAAAAATTCAAAACCCGAAAAGACGTGGCCGAAGACCGGCATCGGAACATGAAAACCAAAGCTGGTCACCGAGTCCGCCAAACCCTTCAAACTCAGTCCGCCATAGTTAAGCCCCAGTGCCGTGGAACCCCAGGCAATCGCCGTTCCCACAGCGATGGCGATGAGCCCCGCCGGGATGCCCCGAAACTTTACCCCGCCAAACCAACTGAGCAGGATGATCGCGAAGCACGTAAGGCCGATGACCGGGGTGAGAAACATCTCCAACGCCGGCCGCATCGAGATGAACGTGACGGAGACGCCCGCCAAGGTCCCAAGCAGCGCTGCTCGCGGCGTAATCTTTCGAATCCAAGGCCCCAGAAACCCTCCAATCATAAGCACAAAACTTTGGATAAACACCCAGGTGAGCCCGGCCTCCCAGCCCTTGACCGGGTCACCCGTCTTCAAGGTGATCGGAAGCATGATGACAAAGGTCACCACAAACATGTGCGGCACGCTGATACCCGATGGCAGGGCGCACACGTCGTCACGTCCCGTGGTCTTCGCCAGCCGGTAGGCCAGCCAAGCGTAATACACCGTCGACAGGAAAAGCATCAGCCCCGTCGCGGGCAGGATTCGGCCGAACACCAGCTCATCCGGCATCTTCAGCACGAAGCGCAGCAGGGCCGTGAGCGTCAGCAGGTTCACCAGGATGTTGGTGCCAAATCCGAAAAAGGCGTTCCAATCGCCGGGCACCCAGAGTTTAGGTTTGGTAGCGTTCATAGTTTGGTGGCAGGTGAGGTTGTTGAGAGTTGGGGTTGGGGAGCGGAGGCCGAATCGCCCGGTTGATCAGGGCAAGGCCGCCAAAATTTTGTCCGAGTGGGTTACCCATCCGAAGATGCCCCCCTGGGCCTTGATCATCCGCAATCCGGCGGCTTGAAACTCCGGAAAATAGGAACCCACGCAATCCTCCGGGACCAGACACTCATAGCCCCGGTCGTTCGCCTCGCGAACGGTGGTGTTGACGCACACCTCGGTCGTCACGCCCGTGACGATCAGCTGCCGGATCCCCCGATGGTGAAGCAGTGAACCAAGATCAGTCGCGTAAAAGGCACCCTTCCCGGGCTTGTCGATCACCGGCTCGTCAGGGAGGGGATAGAGTTCGGGGATGATGTCGTGGCCCGCCTCCCCTCGAACCAGGATCCTTCCCATCGGCCCCGTATCGCCGATGCAGGTCATGGACCGCCCACGAACCCGCTTCGAAGGCGCCAGATCACTGAGGTCCGGACGATGCCCCTCCCGCGTGTGAATCACCATCCAGCCGCAGCGACGCCAAACCGAGAGCAACCGGCGGTTGGGCTCGATCGTGCGCCGCAGTTGCGAGACATCGTTGCCCAGCATCTCCCCAAAGCCGCCCGGCTCCAGAAAGTCTCGCTGCATATCGATGATCAGGAGGGCACACGTGTGTGGAGAAAACTCGAAGGAGTAGGGCTCTGCTTCGATTTGAATGGGTCTGGTGGTGCTCATTACTCTTAAGAACGGGAAGCGACCTCGGACGGGCAGCCGATGGCACGGATCAAGGCGGATGAATCCGCCACCGCGCCAAATACCCCCCCCTGCATCTTCACCATATGCAATGCCGCCAAATGATTTCCGCGATCCGTGGCGCCCGTCCCGTCAGAGAGAATCAGGCACTCGTAGCCGCGATCGTTCGCCTCGCGCATGGTGGTATGCACACAGACGTCAGTGGTGATTCCAGCCAGCACGAGATTTCGAATCCGATTGCGCGTCAACAGCAGGTCAAGGTCCGTGGCATAGAAAGATCCCTTGCCCGGTTTGTCGATGATCGGCTCCCCAGGCAGCGGGGCCAGCTCAGGTATCAGCTCCCACCCGGGCTCGCCTCGCACCAGAATCTTCCCGCACGGACCCGCATCACCGATTCCGGCGCCGATGCGTCGGCTCCGCCACCGCTTGTTCTCCGGGAGGTCGGAGAGGTCGGGCCGATGCCCTTCGCGGGTATGGATCACCTGGTACCCCAGAGGCCGGACCGCGGCCAGAACTCTTCGGATTGGCTCGATGGGTGCGCGGGTTAGGGAGAGATCATAACCCATACGGTCGACATATCCTCCCGAGCCGCAGAAGTCCGTCTGCATATCGATCACAATGATCGCGGTATTCTCCGGCCGAAGATCGCCATCGTACGGCCAAGGGTAAGGATCCGACTCAACGAAACGCTGGTTCATACCATCCAGTCTTGAGTTCAAAAGAACGCGGTGAGTCCGGCGTAGAACTGCACGGTTTCCTTCACTTCCTGGCCCGGCGCGTTGAACTGCTGCATGCCGCTCAGGTTGTCATCCACCAGGTTCATGTAACGAAACCCAGCGTGGAAACTCCAGTTTCCGAAGCCAGGCTTGACGAAATTCAGAGGTATGGTCCCTTTCACCCCCGTCTCGAAGAGGCCCACCAAGGAGCTGTCATCATAATACTCGCCGTAGAAGTCGCCGCTCGGGAGCAACACTCGGCAGGGAAGCTCGAGTTTGAGGCCGCCCAGGCTTTTGAAGGTGTAGCCGGGAGTGATCCCCACTTCAAAATAGTGGCTGGAATCCGGCGCCGGGCCCGGATTCTTTCCTAGCGGATCCACCACGTACGGAACCTGGGCCGCAGTGGCCTTGCCGTTGAGCTCCTGCCAGTAGAGAAAATAAGGATGCAGCGCAAAGGCGTGGAGATAAGGGGTGTCGTCATAACTCAACTTGGTCTCCAGGTGATGAGATGTGCCGATGTCGAGGATCTGCATGTTGAACGCCGTGTAGGTCACATCCAACTTGAATCCCTTGCCAAAGGCCGTGGAGATTCCGGCGATCGGATCGATCTCCACCCAGCTCGTCTTGGGCTTGCTGCCAAAGGGAGCGTGAATCGATACGGGATCGCTCGCGAAGTCATTCCACACCCCGCCCACCAAGGTCACATCTTTAACAAAGGTGTCGCCCTGATATACGTTCATCAACCCCAGCATGAGCCACTGGAAGGTGAGCCCGTCGTTGTGAACGATCATTCCCCGAGGGGTCAGGTACTTGTCGGAAAACTCAAAATTGGACAGGGCATGAAACCGGGATGGCGGCGGAGCTACGGCGGGCTCCTCAGCTCGAGCCGAACTCAGGGCGGCCGCACTCAAGGCCGCAGAGGTAAGCAGAGCCAGGCGCGTTGCAGCCCACGGGGCGTCCAGGATCCTGGGCGCAAGCGCGGATGAAGGTTCAATAGGCTGTTTCACAGATCGAAGATGGAGAGTCGAGGATTGTCGGTTGCTCATACCGCTCTCCTAGCGACTGGCATGCCAACCAGGAAACATGGCGGTATTCCCCCATTTTCAGGCCCTCCAGTCGCTCCGAGAGCCCGTCGCCCTCCGGCCGTCCTGTTTCAAGTGTCGCCAGTGAAACAGTTGAAACACTCAAGCCTCGTCCGGAATGACGCCGCCGTCCTTCGCTAACTTGCGGTAGATGCGGGTTCGGTGAACGCCTAATAAGCGGGCGGCATCGGCGATATTTCCCTGAGTCTGCTGCAGCGCGCGCGCGATAAGGAGATCCTCCGCCTCGGCCAAGTTCAGAGGCAAACCGGCGACGGCAGACGTGGCGGGTGCCGTCGCCGTCGCCGTCGCCTCCAGACTCGGGGGCCGAACTCTCTCGCCCGGGCTTCGCTGCGGCAAACGGAGATGCTCGGGCTGGATCGACTCCCCACCGCTCTGAATCAGCGCTCGCTCGATGATATTCTTTAGCTCCCGAACATTGCCAGGGAACGGATACGACTGCAGCATCGCCAATGCTGAATCGCTAAGCCGTGGAGCGCGGATCCCCAGCTCCGGAGCCAAGGTTTTGAGGAAATGCTGCGCGAGAATGGGAACATCCTCAGGCCGCTCCCGAAGCGGGGAGCTGGCGATGACGTAGTGGGCCAGGCGGAAATAGAGATCCTGACGAAAGGTCCCCTCCCGAATCCTGTGCTCCAACTCCGCATTGGTGGCTGCAATAATGCGCACATTCACCGCGCGCGGTTCCGATGCCCCCACGGGGGTGAGCCGGCCGTCCTCCAAAACCCGCAGCAGCTTCGCCTGCAAAAACAAGGGCATATCCCCGATCTCGTCCAGAAACAGGGTTCCGCCATGAGCCATCTCAAAGAGGCCTTTGCGATCGGCCGCCGCGCCTGTGAAAGCGCCTTTCACGTGCCCGAAAAGCATCGACTCCGCCAGCTCGGCGGGGATCGCCACGCAGTTGAGTGGAACAAAAGGCGCCCTGGCCCGGGAACTGCCAAAGTGCACCGCCCGAGCAATCAGCTCCTTGCCGGTCCCGCTCTCGCCGGTGATCAGCACGCTGGTGGACGCGAAAGCGCTGACCCGGCGAATATCGTCCACCATCCGGCGGAGCGGCTCGCTGATCCCAATCAATCCATCGAGGCTGCCGCGGCTGGCCTCCAGCTCAGCCAGCACGTCCAGCTGCGCTCCGGCGTCATGCAGAGCGTGCTCCGCGCCCCGACGGCGCGTCATCTCCGCGCTCAGCTCGGCCGTGCGGAGTTCCAACGAACGGTTCTTCTCCGCCAGCTCCCGGTTCAGTCGTGAAAGCCGAAGATGGGTCGCCACCCGACTCAGCACTTCCTCGGCCTGGAAAGGCTTCACGATGTAATCAACGCCGCCGGCGCCAAATCCCTCAACCATGCTGGCCGTTTCGCTGCGCGCCGTGATGAACAGGACCGGAATATCGCGCGTAACCTCGTTTTGCTTGAGCTGCCGGCAGGTCTCGATCCCTCCCAGCTCAGGCATCATCACATCAAGCAGGATCAAATCCGGCTGCGCCTTGACGGCAAGCCTGAGCCCGGTCGCCCCGCTCGGCGCCACCAAGACCTCATAGCCGGCGGGCTCCAAGACTCCCGTAAGCACCGCCAGATTCGCCGCGACATCGTCCACTAAGAGGATGCGCTCAGGAACCATCGCGTCCTCCGTCCGAATCGCCGGCTGCGGGCAGGGCCCGCGAGGCGGGACCCTCTGCCACCACCGAGGCCGACAGCATCCGCTGGATGCCATCCATGTCGTAGCTGCGCATCAGCAGCCGAATTCGGTCAGCGAGCTGAACCGCCTCGACCCCATACCCGCGCAGCTCGGCCAGCGCGGATTTCATCGCAGTCGTGCTGTGAAGCTCGGCGGCCACCATGAGGCGGGCGCACAAGTCCTCCGGCAACACCACTCGAATGGGACCGGAAGCCACGGCGGTCTCTGGCTCCGGAACCGCTGGCTCCTGCTCAAACAGCACTCCCAGATGACGATGGAGACAATCAAAGACCTGAGCTTCCTGCAGCGGCTTGGCCAGAAAATCCACGCAGCCAGCCGCCAAGGACTGCTCCCGGTGGCGGGTCAGCGGCGAAGCCGTGTGCATGACCACTTTAAGATCCGCGTGACGAGAGCCGGCCAAAGCCTGTCTGACCGTTTCTCCAGGGTCAGCCCCTGGTAGAAAAAAGTCCAAAAACAGGATGTCGAACTCGGAGGTTTGCAGCTTCAGCAGCATGTCCTCAACCGTGGCCGAGACAGCCACCTCGCAGCCAATCAGTCCGAGCATCCCGCCTAAAACCGCACAGTTCTCCTGCCGATCATCGACCACCAAAGCCCTCACTCGCTGGCCGGGAAGCAGCCGACGAATTCGCGCGGGTCGCAAGGGCCCCGGGGTCTCCGCGACCGGCAGTGGCACGCTAAACTCAAACCGAGAACCCGCCCCGCGATCCGATTGCAGGGTCAGCCGCCCGCCCAGCAGCTCGACCTGCCGCTGAGCGATCGCCAGCCCCAGGCCTGTCCCGCCCTGATGCCCCGCCCCACTTCCCTGGTGAAAGGGCTTGAAGATGTCCTCCTGCTCGGACTCCGGAATTCCCAACCCGGTGTCGGTTACCACGAAATGCCAGCGGTCGCCGCCGCCATCCGCTGGTTCAACCGTGAGGCAGACCTCGCCGGATTGCGTGAACTTGACGGCGTTGCCCAGCAGATTGATGAGCACTTGGCGGAGCTTGCCCTCGTCGCCCCGAACCACCTTCAGCGGACCCAAGGCCAGCGCCAGCCGAAACCCGATCCTCTTCTGGGCGCACAGTGGGACAAAAGTCGCTCCCAGGCTTCGCCCGAGCGCCTCCAGATCAAAGGCCACCGGGTTCAGCTCCATGCGGCCCGCCTCGATCTTTGAAAGGTCCAGAATCTCGTTGATGAGTCCCAGCAGATGTTGACCGCTGGTCGTGATGCCACGCACCCCGTCCTGCTGCTCCGCGCTCAGCTCAGGATCCCGTTGCAGCAGCTGGGCGTAGCCAAGAACCGCGTTCAGTGGAGTCCGGATCTCATGGCTCATGCTCGCCAGAAACTCGGATTTGGAGCGGTTGGCTTCAGCCGCGGCCGCCTCCGCACCCTGCCGCACCACCACCTCCTGCTGCAGCGCCGCGTTCACGAGCGCGACCTCCTGGGCGCGGCGCGCACCGCTGTACAAATAAGCGCTCGTCAGCAAGGTGAACGCCATTCCGCCGCACAGCACCCACCAGGATCCTTCACGCCCGCGTTTCCATTGTCCGGTGGCGGAATGAACGACCACCCAGGGACGGCCCGCCACCTCCAGCCTGGCGATCTTGGTCGAGGATGCCGGGTCGGCCCATCCGAGGTTCGAGGCATTCGAGTGCAACCGGGATCCCTGCGTGGAAAGATCGAAGAGATCGGCGGTGATTCCCGCCTCCCCCAGCTGACGGAAAACCGTGCCGACCAAATCTCCAACGCGAAAAACTGCGACAACGAATCCCGCCGGACGCCGCCCGGATGCTGTCTCTGCCTCCGCCCGCAAGTGCTCATACACCGGCAGAAGAACGAGCACCCCTGGAGCCTCCCCTGACTCTTGCGCCAGATGGATGGGCGCGGTCGCCGCTGCCTTCCCGGTGACGCACGCCTGTTCGATGCTCCGCCGCCGCACGGGATCCGAGTTCAGATCGTAACCCAACGCCTTGAGGTTTCGACTCAAGGGCTCAATGAGATAGACGGGCACGTAGTCGGATCTTCGCGCCGCCCTCCGAAGGACGCCTCTCGACACCTCTTCCTGGATCACAAATCCCTCGGCTCCCTCGAGCTCCGCCTGCCGCTCGAAGCCGTCCCGCTCCGCGTCTGCGAGATAGGGATTCCACGACAAAGCCTGCAGCTCAGGCTGTCGGGCCAGGGCCTGCTGCACAAACAGCGCAAACTCGGGTGGCTTCATTCCGCCATGAACCCGATGCAGGGCGGCCAAGGAATACAGCACCTCCATCGACCTGAGAATGCTCACCTGCAGTTGCTCCAGATGTCGATGCACCACCTCGGTGGTCGCCATCTCCTCTTCCCGCGCTTCGCGAGCGCGATACGCGAAGAACAAAGCCAGGGAAAGCAACACGCCCAAAGCCAAGGCGGCACCCACCCGAACCGGGTGTAGACGCGAGCCAGAGCTGGTGGCGGTTTGGCGCAAAGCCTGAGACATAGAGCAGTAAGTTTGCCGACCTTAAGGATCCCGCGCTCTTTCTGGCCACGGGCCGACTCAAAGACTTCCACCACAACATCTCGGCCATCAGCTAAAACCTTGTTTGAGGAAAGAGCGATTGGACCCGACCACATTTCCTCGGCGAGGAAGTGGTGCGTTTTGTGCAAACTGACCATTTGAGATCAGACTTGTTGTCCGGCCCGCAAGATCAGGTGAGTTCGCCATCGCGGGCAGATGACTCTGGACTTTTCAAAGGTGCGATCTAAAGTTTGGCCTCCGTGTTAACCGTTTCCTGTTTGGTTCGACCTCGGCTGTGAATCCCCTCCGGCTGAACTTGCCCATCTCGAAACCCCGTGTCCTATCCATTCCTTGTCCATGAGTAAATCATTATGAAACCAACAAAACCCCGGTTCTTCGGATCCACGTACTACAACCCTCCACGCTTTCCAACCTGGTTGGGAACCTTGGCAGTCTCCGCCGCGCTCTGCAGCACCGCTTGGTCGGATGTTCCGCTCGACAACTACGATGCGGAGATCAATAACGACAACGCTGCCGGACTATCCCCAGCCGCGACACTCGCAGCCCCCGTCACCCTAACAGGTGCGGGTGGATCCGCTTTCGACTTCGGCGTCATCTCCGGAGACGGATCCATCGAATTTATCGTCGAGGGTGATCCCGCCTTTAATAACAGCGCTTTTCTAGCGGTGGGAAACAACAGCGTCAGCAGCCTGCGGTATGAAGTGTGGAATAACACCGGTGAGCTCGGATTCACTCAAGGCGGTGTGGCAGACTACCAATTCACCCCCGGGGTGTCTTCACCCAAGAAGCCCACGCACCTCGCCTATGTGTGGGACCCAGCGGCAGCCACGATGACCGTCTACGTGAACGGAAAGGTGGCGGGCACCACTACCGGAGTGGACGCCAATTTCGGCCTGCCCACCGGAGCCGGCTGGCTGGGCGCGAACGGGGCGGGCACCGAGACTCTGCTGGGAACCATCTACCGAGTCACGGCCTATGACAGCATTCTCGACGCCGCCACCATCCGCCGCCATTCCGACGCGTTCGGTGGCGATGTGCTCCCAGCGCTCACCGGCTACGATACCGTCATCGCGGCCGACGCAGGAACCGGACTGTCTCCCCTAGTCCAACAAGCCTCGGCCATCGTGCTGCCGGCCAGCGGACAGACCCCGTTTGACTTCGGTGCGAGTGCGGATGATGTCACCATGGAGTTCGTTCTCAAGGGCGACCCCAGCATCAACAACAGCGCGTTCCTGGCCGTTGGGGAAAACACCCGCGACAGCCTTCGCTACGAGCTCTGGAACAATACGGGCCAACTCGGCTTCACCCGCGGTGCCGTCGCGGACTATTCGTTCACCCCTGGCACCCCCTCGCCGGTCCAGCCGACCCACGTCACCTATGCCTATGTGGCGGCCAGCCAGACCATGAAGCTCTACATTAACGGTGCTCTCGCCGGAACCACCACCGGTGTCGATCCGGCCTTCGCCATGCCTCACGGCCCCGGCTTTCTTGGAGCGAACACCAGTGGAGGCGAACGCATGGTCGGGATCATTTACCGCGTGACCGTCTATGACGATCTGCTCGAGGACGCGACCATCCTCCGTCATGCCCGCGGCTTCACCGATGTTCTCCAACCTCCGCTGATCGCCTCCTTCACCTCCACCCCGGCTCGGATCGCTGCCGGACAGCCCGCCAAACTGGAATGGAGCGCCTCCAACACCAAGCAAGTGCTGATCGACGGCGTTGACCGCACCACCGTGACCACCATCGACGTCTCGCCCGAAGTGACCACCACCTACGTGCTCACCGCGGTGAACGATCAGGGCACCGCCGAGTCCAAGGTAACGGTGTATGTTGATCCCCAGCTGGACGCCTATGACGCGGCCATCACGGCCGACGCCGCGGCGGGGATCACACCCACAGCTCAACTCACCTCGGCAGTCAGCCTCACCGGTTTCGGTGGCGCGGCGTTTGATTTCGGGACGGTCTCGGAGGATGCAGCCATTGAGTTCATCGTCGAAGGTGATCCCGATGCCACCGTCAACTCCTACCTCGCCGTGGGCGAAAACGTCCGGAGCAATCTTCGGTTCGAACAATGGGCCGAAACCAAACAGAACGGCTTCACGTTGCTAGGAGTCGCCGATTACCTCTTCACGCCGCCCGTGCCCTCCTCGGCCTGGCCTACCCACCTTACCTATGTGTGGGACTCGGTGGGGCTCACCATGTCGGTCTATGTGAACGGCACTCTGGCGAGCACGGCGGCCAATGTCAGCGCCGAGTTCGGACTGCCCACCGGCCCGGGATGGCTGGGAGCGAACCCAGCAGGCAGCGAAGCCTTGGTGGGAACGATCCATCGCGTGACCGTGTATGACGATCCCCCCAGCCCGGAGACCATCAAACGCCACGCCGACGCCTTCCTGACTCAGGCCCGCCCGAAGCTCAGCGCCTACGACGCCGTCATCTCCGAAGCAGCCACACCGCCGGTCACCCGTCTGCTGGCACCCGTGGTCCTCAAGGGCATCAACGGATTTCCGTTTGACTTCGGCACCGCAGCCGACGATGCCACCCTCGAGTTCATCGTGGAGGGCAATCCCGACGCCAGCATCAGCGGGTTCCTGGGAGTCGGCGCCAATAGCGTCAGCAGCCTGCGCTATGAAGTCTGGGAGAACACCGGAGAGCTGGGCTTCACCCAAGGCGGTGTTGCCGACTACCAGTTCACGCCGGGTGTTCCTTCGCCCAGAACCGCCACCCATGTCGCCTATGTGTGGCAGCCTGGCACCGCCTCCATGCAGCTCTTCCTCAATGGCGCCCTGGTGGGCGCCACGACCGGTGTGAGCGCCGAGTTCCAGATGCCCGCCGGCCTCGGAGCTCTAGGGGCAACCAGCGGTGGCAGTGAAGCCATGACCGGCACGATTCACCGCGTGACGGTTTATGATGAAGTCCTGAGCGCCGAGGTTTTGTTGGGCCACGCCCAAGCCTTCCTCGGAACCCAGACCGGACCCGTTCTGACCATCACCGTCACCCAAGGCTCGCCGACCGTGCTGCTGGCCCAGGGTGTTTCGGGACAGCACTACCGGCTGGAGTACCGCGAAACACTGGCAGCCGCCGGTGCATGGACTACCCTGATCGACATCCCTTCGCTCAACGGGACTAGTATCCAGGTGGCCGATCCAACCTCCACCGCCGGCAAGACTCAGCGCTACTATCGCGCCGTGAAGGTGCAATAGCATCCGCACGCGATCTCCCGATCGCCACACTGGCCAGCCCGGGTTCGCCTGGGCTGGCCTTTTTATTTTCGGCGGGGCCGCCTGCGCTACAGATGTGACTAAAGCCGGGTGAGATTCGGGTTGTGCTCCTCGTGACGAGGTAGGGAGAAACTCCGTCGAGCCCATGAATGCCCAAGGCTCGAAAGGCTTGATGGAGCCACGGCGAGGAGCGCTCAGAGATAACCTACGTCGAGAGGTCCTTATCGGGGGTGCCCTTTCGTGTGCAGCGGAGCCTGGAGCCTTCATGGGCTCGACGGAGTCTCTCCCTACCATTTTACGGTTGCCACCCCTCCCCGGATCGCAGGTTGCATTCGGTCAACAACCGACCGACACTCACCTTTGAATCATGTCGTCGCCCCACCACTCTCCAGTCAGTGTTTTGATCCATCCCAGTCAGTTCCCTGGAGCGATCGAAGCCTCGCTCCGCGAATCCCTGCGCACTCGGGAGATGAACCACAAGTTTCACTACGATACTCCCAAACAGACCCAGAGCTGGCTGAGAATCCACGAAGCCTTTTCGCCCGCCCGCACGGATCCTGCCTGCCTACAGATCTACGAGCAGGCCTTCGCCGACACCGCAGCTCGACTCCAGGGCGCGCGCGCGATTGAAATTGTCAGCCTGGGTTGTGGAGGCGGACAAAAGGACGCCCAATTCTTACGTCAGCTCGCCGCGTCATTCCCCGAAGCCCGATTGCGTTACGTTCCCGTCGATGTCAGCTCAGGACTGGCACTCACAGCTCGAGCCGCGGCGATTGAGGCCGGCCTGGCAGCAGAGGATACGACTCCAGTCGTCATCGATTTGGCGGAAGCCGGAGACTGGATGACATCCTTGGGAACGGCCCTGGATCCTGGGTCACGACGCGCTGTCTGCTTTTTCGGAATGCTGCCCAACTTCGTGCCCGAGTCCGTACTGCCCAGTCTGGCGAGCTTGCTTCGTCCAGACGACCTGCTGCTGCTGAGCGCGAACCTCGCCCCGGGTACTGATTACGCTACCGGCGTCCAGCAAATCATGCCGCTCTACGACAACCTCCCCACTCGCGATTGGCTATGGTCAGTGCTTCAGGACCTCGGGATCGAACGCGCGGACGGAAGAATGGATTTTTCCATCGCCCAACCCACCGAAACCTCCACTCTGCTGCGGGTCGAGTCGAGGGTCACATTCCTCCGCGACTGCCACATCGCCTTTGCAGGAAGACAATACGATTATGCAACGGGAGAAGCGTTTCGACTGTTCTTCTCCTACCGCCACACTCCCGAGCGGCTCCGAACCCTCTTAGCCGGGTATCGCATCCAAGTGGCAGCGTACTGGACCAATCCATCCGGAGAAGAAGGCGTGTTCGCCTGCCAAAAGTAAAACCCTCCCCACTCGAAAGTGGAGAGGGCTCGTATCGGCTCCGGTAAGTTGAATCAGGGAGCGGACGGATCCTCGGAAGCAGGTAGAGGCACGGCCCGGTAGAATCGACGGCTGCGGCCTGGGATTGTCTCATCCACGAAATGGCAGGCCCCATCGATCGCGGTGGCATGAAGAACGGTTTCCCAAGTCAGGAGATCGTCGCTCGCTTCCACGCGAAACCGGCTGCCATCCGCTCCCGCAAAACAGAGATGGGTCAAGCCTCCGGGCAACTCCACACAATGAGCATCACCCAGCGGCAGGATCCAACCTGAATCCGCGATCACCGCCCGCGCGGTCGCTGGACGCCCCACGGTGTAGGGGGGCACCGGCCCAGCCACCGGAGAGTCAACGACTCGAAACACCACCGACTCGGTTCGCTCGCGCTCGGAATCATCCACGGGTGTGATCGTCACGAACACAGAACTCCGTCCGGACGGAATGACGACCTGACGCGGGAGAGCCTCGTAGTCCTTGCCCTCGGTGGCAGTCCCCTCCAGTGCGTAGAAGACTAACAGCGGGTCAGCAGTGGATCCCGAGCGCCGGACTTGGAAGGAGGCGGTATTCAGCTCGCCGGGATGCCGGGGCTCCACCGCGTGAGGATCCCACTCGACCACCGTCACAATCGGACGTGGATGATCAGCCGAGACCGAGATCTCAACGGTCGCCGACATCGAAATGGCTCCCTGGTTGTCGGTGGCCCTCGCGGTGAGCGAATGCTTGCCCGGCTCGGCATCCTTCCAGACCAAGCGAAAGACCTGCACGCGCGGCTGGTTGCTCGGATTTGGCCGATCCACCCCGACCTCCCCAATCTTCACCCGACCCGAATAAAACTCCACCCGCCGAATAAAGCCGTCCGGGTCCTGCCCCTCAGCTACCAGCTGAATGTTCTGATCGAATTCGAAGGAGTCCCCGGTCGCAGGCTTGGTGATGGCAATCCTGGGCGGCAGATTCTCCGACGTTTTGCTGTCCTGAATCACGGCTCTGGCCGCCCCGTCACCGGCGATCAGGTAGCACTGTGGCGGAGGCGGAAAGATCGCGATGCATGCAGGGGGCATCAACTCCATGACCACGCCTTCATCCCCTTCAATCGCTTTGTCCGGGATGGGAGTCAACACGACATCTACGCTCTCGGCGCCGCTCGGCAGCAACACGCGACCCGAGAGACGCTCATAATCGACTCCATTCTCGGCCACGCCTCCCAGCGCGTAGTGAACCAAGACTTCGACGTCGCGTGGGCCAGATACTCGACGGATGCTGAAAACGGCGGGATCGGGCGCCTCGCCGCCCACCCCATTCTCCGCCGCAACCGGATCCTTGGCCACCACGGCCAACGACACCCGCGGCGGCAGTTCGGTCACCCGGATCTTCACCGAATTCGATAGCACAGTCGCCCCTTCCGAATCCAACGCGCACGCCCAGATCTCATGGCTCCCCACCGATGCGTCCTTCCAGATAAAGACGTGCTCCCGGGGCCGTCCCGGGATGATCGCATCCTTGGTCAGATGCTCCGAGATGCCGATGGAGGTATTCCCATCGAAAAACTCCACCTTGCGAATGTCAGCCTGCGAATCGATCGCGACCACCACGATCCGGATCTCACTGCCCAACCCGAACTGCTCCCCGTCCGCCGGGCTCATCAGCTTCAAGGAAGCGATCGTGCTCGCACGATCGTTATCGTACATCAACTGCCGAGCCGATGCTTGGTCCGGATTAATACGATACCTCGGCAGCACGGGCCCCGTCGCGTCGGACGAAGGCTGGACCAGCGTCAACGTCACCGTTTCCTGGCCTTCGGGAAGCTTGTCATCGATGGCCTCAATCTTGATCGCCACGGACTGCTCTCCCGGCGAGATCCAAATCAGCTCCGAAAAATCACGATAATCCACTCCCGCAATCGCGGTGCCACCTTTTCTAACGTAGACTCCCAGCAGCTGTTCTGTCGGCCCGGTTCGCTCGATGAGGAAATGACCGGGTGCGTAGTCCGCGTCCGGAATCGCCTCGCGCGTCTGGATGTGCGAAATGCTGACGACCGGCAGGATGGGCTCAGGAACCACCACAATCGCCACTGGCTTGGACTCAATCACGCCCCCCTCGGGCAGCGGGGCCTGGACGGTGAGCACGTGGGTGCCCGCGGGTACCTTCATCCAAGTGAATGCGTGATGAATCGGCGTCCCAGGTGCGGGAGCCACTAGAAAATTCAGGGTGGACTCCCCAATTTTCCGCCCATCAGCGTAGAAATCAAGGTGAGCGATATACCCGCGCGGATCGACAGCCGTGGCTTTAATCTCGATGGGAGTCCCCTCAGCAAAACTTTGGCCCTCCTTGGGCTGAGTGATCTCCAGCGAGGGGCTCAGGCCGACATCCTGGTCCCTCAGGATCAATCGCGCTGCCGAGGCCTGCGCATCGATCAAATAGGCCCCGGTAGGAGTCATGTCCAGGCTGGGCAACAAGGTCAGGCCGATGGTCTCATTTCCCTCGACCCATTCGTCCGCCAGACCCAGGATAAGCAGCGTCACCGACGTCTCACCCGCTGGCACCGGCACGATGGTCGTACCGTTAGCGCTGAATTCCAGAGGTTTTTCCAAACCACGAATCCGGATCTCGTAGTCCTTGCCCGGCGTGGCTGTTCCCTGGGCGAGCAAACCGACTCGAAGTGCGTCCACAGTTGAACCGGCACGATTCAGCTTCACCGTCCCCGGGGCAATCAGGGCGAGCGGGTTGGGCTCGGAGGTCGTGGCCACCAGCGTCTCTAAGCCCACCACCGGCGGTCTCAGCGTTCCCGGGTCCTCGTTGTCGCGAATCAACAGACGCACGGTGTCCGCAGTACGGTCGATCCTGTAATTGGGAATACTGTCCGTCAGAGGGTCAATCAAACGAACCAGTACCGTCTCCGGCCCCTCCACCAAGTCGTCGTCCAAAGGCGATACAATCACTTCCAGAGAAGCGGCTCCCGCAGCCAACTCAACCACCGAATCAGGCTCCACATAGTCCTTTCCAGGAGTGGCCGTCCCCGCGTACTGCAGGAAGAGATGCAGGGTCTGGGAGAGATCACCCTCCCGTCGGATCAGGAACCGCGCCGGGGCTATCTTGCTCGTGATCGACGGCTCCGTCGTTTCTGCGGCCACCGGGACCAGCGAGACGACCGGCAGCAAGGCTGGATCCGAATCCTGAGCGAAGACTCTTACCGTTCCCGAAGAGAACAGACCAGCAGCCGCCAGGGCCACACAGGCCCAGGACCAGAGTTGGGCGAGTTTGAGGTAAATGCGATTCATGGCTTACAAGGATGGATTGAGGTTATTAGTCGCTTGTCCGGAGTTCTGATCAGGCTGATTGCTAGAATCATGCCATGGGATCGGCGGCCAAACAATCCAACAACTTGAAAATCCTTCCCCTCGAATCCGCCGCCTCACAAGCCAGCCAAGAACTCTCAGGCCCGCGCATCCTCGCTCCACATCCAATTTATCACCAACCCATTAGGCGCTAGAACAACTTAAGCCGCTCCCGTTGGGCCAACCAGAAGTCGTGAGTCACCTGCGCTCTCCGTCGCCATCCACCCTCGGTAGATCGAGTCGAAGCTCAAGCAAAGCCTTCCACGCCTTCGCGATGTGGGAAACAGCCCCCAGGCGGGTGGGGATTAGCCCCCAGGCTCCACGGAACCCAGCTGAGCTCACACAAGGGGGGTTTACCTAGATCGGCGGATAGGGTAATGACACATCGTGATACCCGTTAAGAAGACCGTTCGCCAGCGTCTCAGCAGAAGGGCGCTACTGGTCGGTCTGTTAGCGGTTCTCTTGAAGAGCGGCAGCCAGTTTGGCTTCGGTCAAAACTCCGCCGGCTTGGCCTCAGACATGCCCGCCGATTTCCAGCCACTGCTGCAAAGGTACTGCTGGGAATGTCATGACCGCGATACCGCCAAAGCCCGCCTTTCCCTGGAGGACACACCGGCAAGATTCGAGGATCCTGGGCTGCTGGACCGCTGGACTCGAGTCTTCGACAAGGTCGCCCAGCTCGAGATGCCGCCACCCGACCGGCCTCAACCGACGCTTGCTGAACGGACGACCCTGCTCTCCGGGCTCGGCCAAAATCTCGCCAAAGCCTCGCGCGAACGCCAACTCCGAGAAGGCAGGTCCCCGCTGCGTCGCTTGACTCGAACCGAGTACTCTCATTCCGTCAACGATCTGCTGGGAATCCAAGTGGAGGTGCTCGATCTCTTGCCGGAAGACAATCGTGTCGGCGGGTTCGACAAGGTCAGCCGTGGGATCGACATGTCAGCCCAGCATTGGCTGCGATACCAACAGGCCGCCCAACGAGCGATGGACGCCGCGCTTCCTTCAAGCCCACCGCGGTCTCAGCAGAGCCGATTCACGGGCCGCGAGTGGTTTGACCAGCAACTGCGTGTCGGAGGGCGTCTAGCCGAACTCGCCCTCAGAGCCTCGGTGCGAGTGGAGGGCAACTCGGCAACCCTCTATGCCCAGTCGGCCTTCCATCCCCATTTGCAAATCGTGGCCGGGCTCCCCCAAGCGCCAGGTCGCTACCGATTGCGCGCCTCGCTGCAAGCCCGAGGCAACAGCGGCAACCCTCTGCCCGTGCTCGTCTTCCTTTCCGGATACCAACCCGATGCCGACCCCACGCTCCAACGCATCATCGACGTGAAGGATATTCCGGAGACAACCGCTCGCACGGTGGATCTCGAGATCCAGGTCCCTCATTATTCGGACCGCTGGAAAAACCAATCGATCGCTCTGGTCGGCTGGTCACTTGCGCAGCAACGGCAACCAGGCGCCCTCGAAGCGGAAGCGGCGCTCAACGAAAAGCCCGGACTGACAGGACCCGGACTCACCCTAAATTGGGTGGAGTTCGAAGGACCTTTGGACCCCTTTCCTACCCTCGCACATCGGCGGGTGCTGGGAGATCAGCCGCTCACGAACCGGCGACTGGAGCCACGATGGAATCTCAAGCCCAGTCCCGCCACCCGACCTGAGCCGGCCGAGAGAACAAGTGCCGACCAGCAATCGGATCCGCAGCGCCCAGCGACCCCGGATCCCGTCGCATCGGACGCGGACCGTCTGGTCGATCGGCTGGCTTCTGAAATCCTGCCGCAACCTTTGCCCGGGGAAGCTCTCGCCGCGTACCGCCTCTATGCTCGCCGCCGACTGGAGCAGGGAGACGATCTGAGTCAGGCCCTGAAAGCGACCGGTCAGGCTATGCTCTCCTCTCCCCACTTCCTCTTCCGAGTAGAGAACCCGGGCCGTCTGGATGGTCCGGCTGTCGCCGCCCGATTGGCGGCCTTCCTGTGGAACTCCGTGCCGGACGCGTCCCTGCGGACCCGAGCGAAACTGGGTCAGCTCACGGAACCAGCCCAACTCCGCACGGAGGTCGAACGGATGCTGAACGACCCGCGATCGTGGCGCTTCATTACCGACTTCGCTCACCAATGGCTGGACTTGAGAAACATCCATGCCACCACTCCCGACTTGATGTACGGCGAGTTCGATTCCGCCCTGCTCTGGTCCATGCCGCAGGAGACCTACGGATTCCTGCTCACCCTCTTGTCAGAGAACCGATCCATCGATGAGCTGGTCCGTTCCGATTGGAGTTATCTCAACGAACGGCTGGCGAGACACTACGGAATCCAAGGCGTCGCCGGATGGGAACTCCGGAAGGCTAACCTGCCGGCCCAGGCGCATCGCGGAGGGGTCATCACCCACGCCTCCATCCTCAAGGTCACCGCCAACGGAACCAGCACATCGCCAGTGCTGCGAGGGAAATGGATTCTCGATCGAATTCTAGGTCAACCCCCTTCCCCTCCCCCGGCCGACACTCCGGCAATCGAGCCCGACATTCGAGGAGCTTCCACCATTCGCGAGCAACTTGAAAAGCATCGTCAGCTGGCCAGCTGCACCCGTTGCCACCGATGGATCGATCCTCCCGGGTTCGCGTTGGAGACCTTCGATGTGATCGGCGGTTGGCGCGAATGGTACCGCGTGAAGTCGGAAGTGAACGGCCGGGCGGCCCTCCCGAATTATCCTCATCTCAAGGTTTGGAAAGGTCCTTTGGTTGAGCAAGGCTACCGGACAGCCGCAGGCAAACCCTTCACCAACATCGATGACTACCGATCGCTGCTCCTGGAAGATCGGGATCAGATCGCCCGCAGTCTGATCTATAAGCTAATCGCCTACGCCACCGGGACCGAGATTCAGTTTGCCGATCGAGAAGTGGTCGAAGCGATGCTTCGCGAGCTGCGCACCCAGGGCTATCGGTTTAAGGACCTGATCCACGCCGTCACTCAGAGCCGAATGTTCTTGGAGAAGTAGCCAACTCAGAAGTTCAGCTTTAAGGTGAGCGCCAGCGTGCGTTCGCGAGGAAGGGTGTCCGTCAGGTTCAACGAGTTCAACCGATAGTCCTGACCGGTAACATTCAGCAGCCCCAGCCGAACCTCCGCCCGCCGGTTAGGCCATCGATACCCCGCATAGACGTTGAGTTGCCAGAACTGATCCCCGGGCAAGTCTGGGGTGTAATCGAAATTCTGTTGCCGATGCCAGAGAGCCTCCACCGACGAGAAGAATCCTCCCGGATGCTGAAACTGAAGAAACAGGCGCAACTGATGAAGGAGCGCAGACGTCGCCGGCGATCCGAAGGGAGGGACCGGAAACGCGGTGGAAGGCAAATCCGGATGGGCGAGATCCAACTCCGCATGGCTCAACCGATACCGCCCTCCCAAGGACCACTCCTGACCTAGCAGCTGATAGGCGTAGGCGGTGAGGGATCGCTCCTCATAGTTCAAGTGCTCCCGAACGCGCATGGACGGCAGCGGGCTCGCGGTGACGTCGAAAAAGTTCCACGCGCCCGTGGTGCGATCCACCTCCGAGGTGAGCCACTCACCAATCAGTCCCACCCAGGTATTCGAGCTGACCCGATGTTCAATCGCCAAGGCACCGATCTGAAACTCCGAGGCGCTGTTGGCATCCGCCACCGACTCAGGCATCAGACTGCGAAAAACTTGATTGAAGCCGACGATTTGCGACGGCTCCAACTGAAAGCTCTGGTCAAATGCCACTCCACCCAACGATCGCGAAAACGCAGCCCGCAGGGTCGTGTCCGAGCGCGGCGTCCAAATCAGGCCCAGCTTCGGCGAAACCTGGTCCTGAGTCTGCTCGCCGGCCGCCAACGGCGCGAATCGATGATTCAAAGGGTATCGAATGTGGTCATAGGTCAGTCCGGCCACCGCCAACCACCTTGGACTCCATTGCCAGTGATCGTAAACGTAGGTGCTGAAGCGCTCGAAATCGGCATCCGAACGCGTCGATGGCTCCACTGGCAGCTGCGGAAAACCCGAGCCGGCGGTCAACCCGGAGTAACGGTTCTCCGAATCGAATCCGCCCAACTGAGCCCGCCCGCCGAAAACATAGGTGTGATCAGCTTTCTGAACGATCTGCTGCAGCTCGGCGGTGTAGATCACCGCTCGACTCTGATAGCTCTGGTCCAGGACCACCGGCAGGCCCACCGGAGTTCCCAGACCGCTCTCCAGCAGCACGTAGCTGGGCGCATCGGGAAGATCGAAACTGCGATGGTCATGGAGCCGCCCCGCGAGAAATAGCGTCTGAACGCCCGGAGCCCATTCGTGACGATATCCCGCCAACACGATAGGCTCCTGCTTCTCCTGCACCCGCAGTTTGCTGAAGGATTGGGCCGGGTTGTAGTAAGGGGTAAGGTCCCCCGACTCCGCGTCATAATAGAGGGCCTGAACGTAGAGGCTGTCCCGCGCAGAGAAGTCCTGCTTGAACTGCACATCGACCAAATGGCTGGTAAAGTCCTCGTTCGGTCTTTGCCCCCGCTCGGACCGGTAGCTGGTCTCAATCGCGTAGCTCATTCGCGCGAAACGTCCATAATGCGCCGCGCTCTCCAGCCAATCGCCCCGACTCAGATAATCCGTTTTGGACACCAAGCCGAAGCCATCTCGCTCAAAGAACCGGGAATACTCCTGATCGGAAACTGTCTGAGAGAGCGTTCCCGCGCCCGCTGGAGCGAGCAGGTTAGCGATGAGATATTCGCTGAGCCAGGGGCTTTCCAAGCGCGTGTTGATCTGGTGGGGATCCCGCAGGCGATTGTAGGAGTTGGCGAGAAAGAGATGTGCGGAGTAGTCCGCGTAATCGCTCGAAATGGCCCTCGATGCCTCCGCCAGACCGACGTCGAAGAGCCCCGTGTCCGCGTAGAGGGCCGCTAGGTTGGCACTCCGCACCGCCCGGTCCCGATCCAGGAGCAGCTCCGAACGGTAGACAGCCCGGTTGTCGTTCAGAACCTGGGACTGCTCCAAATCGCGGACGGCCTCGTTCAAGCGATGGTGGGATTGATTCAACAGCGCGGAATACAGCCACGCCGTCGGGTCCCGGGGATCCAGCGCCTTGGCCAACGCCAGCTCCTCCCGCGCATGCGGCAGGTCGTTTGATTCCTGCCATGCCTTGGCCAGGTAGCTCCGCAGAATTCCTCGCTGCGGTTCCAGGGATGCCGCCATCTGTAGATCCTCACGCCCCGCCGCCACGTCACCCGCCTGAATTCGAAGCAATCCGCGCCCGAGCCAGGCGTTGGCCAGTCCGCCGTCCAGGGAGATGGCCCGCTCGAACTGCGCGCGCGCCGCACTCCAACGGTACTCGGCCATCGCCACAAATCCGCTCAACGCTACCGCCTGAGCATTCTGAGGGCTCAACCTCAAAGCCTGTTCCAGGGCTTCCCTGGCCGCGGAAGCTCGGGCGAACCCGAATTCCAACTCCGCCACGCGAGCCCACCCGAACCCGAACTCCGGCCGCCTTTCGACGGCTTTCCTCGCCGCTTTCAACGCTGCGGGCAGGTCGCGCAAAGCTTGCTGCTCATACGACAGCGCCATGGCGACGGTCGCCGACTCCGACTGCTCATCCCCGCGCGATTCGATCTTGGCCGGATTACGAACTGCCACCACCACCCGTCGCAGCGCCTCAGCCAGCTTCGACTCAACCGCTCCGACGCTGGAGCCGCCCTCCCGGCCGATGTCCCGGAGCGCGGCTTCGGCCGCGTCCACCTGGCCCAGGGACAGATGGAGCGCCGCCCGATACACTCGTGAGGCCTCGCTTGCCAGCGCCGCCCCCTTGGGATAAGCGCGGAACGCTTCGGAAAGATCACCCTTTCGATACGCTTCCAACGAGCCTTGCAGGAGGCGGGCCTCTTCAGGGGCCAGCGGGAGTTCTCCAACATCCAGGATGCCGGGATAATACAACACCCACTGAATCACGTTGTTGGCCTCCACGCGCGGAAGTCGCTCAGGCTTGCCACCCAAGGCAGCTCCTCCGCGTTCTCCAGCCGGAACCTCTACCGACCCCTGATCATTGGTCAGCTCCCCTGCGCCGGCCAAGACCGTCAGGGTCATTTGCTGGCTGGCCTCATCCACCGCCACCACGAACTCCGTTCCCCGGGTGGCGGCCGACGCGGTGCGAGAATCGATTCGGGTGGAGCCTGGTTTGTCGCGATGAAACAGATAGAGAAGCCCTTTCCAGAGCGCCATTCCATACGTCTGGTCCGAGGAAGGTGGCTGCTTGATGGTGAACTCGCTGCGCTCACTGATCCGGAGAAAGCTCAAGTCCGAGAGACGAAGCGAGAGACGGCTGTCCGGGCCTGTGCGTCCGCGATCGCCCGGTTGGAGCACCTGCCCCACATACGCCGGGTCCCAGGAAGATGAGCCCGAGCGCGAAATCGCGACCTGCGCCTTCTCGCCCTCGATGGATAAGACCACGACCCCGTTGGTTGGAGATCCAGCTCCGGGGCCAGGGCCGGATGGCGCTGCCCAGACGGAGCGGGGCCACGCCCCGGTGAGCCAAAGGCTCGCCACCAGGACAAGGCTCATTGCGTTCCGAGATGCCAGAGTCGCTTTGATGACTTGACCATAGGAAAGCCGACCTGGCTTCTCAAGCAAAGGATCAACCCCACACAAACGAAGCTTGGCACTGGAATCGACGCCACTTATTGTCCTCCGGTGATCTCTTTCCTGCGCGTCGTCGGTTTGATGAATGCCGCAGTCTGGCTTGGCGGTTCGCTTTACCACCTTCTGGCGGTGGGACCTTTCTTTTCTTCCGCCGGCATCAAGTGGCTGATCGGAGATTTTTACGCCGGTGGCGTAGGTCTGATGGCCTGGCAGCGGTTCTACGCGCTGAGCTACCTCTGCATCAGCGTCGCCCTGCTGCATCTGGTTGCGGAATGGGTGTATCTCGGCCGAGGAATCTCCCGGTTTAACGGAGGACTTCTGTGCCTGCTGCTGACCCTCACCCTCCTGGGCAATTACCAGATGGACAAGGTGGTGGCCCCCGCCTACTACAACCGCACGAGTCAGAAGGTATCCGCCGAGGAACGAGCCCGCGCCGAACGCACGTATCCCCTGTGGTCGACGATTTGGAATACCTCCACAGCCTTGCTGGAACTCGGCATCCTGATCTTCAGCATTCGCACCCTGACATTGGTTCAGGGCCCCCGGTTTACTACCCAGACCAAATTCCGCACGCCCGACTCCTTGGAGCCGTAAACTCGAGCGCACAATTGTCGGCATTGGCTTGGCCATAAGAGGGTTGCCCTAAACTGGAGCAAGGGCGTCCTGCCGGGCGACACCGCCCGCTAGAATGGCCGGCGCGGGAAGCCTGGCCTCTGCCGCCAGGTCCCGCCCGGGTGTCCCGTTTCCAACCGATCCCACTCTTCACCCCCTTCTACGACATTCCCGGGGTTGACATTTCAGATTAATAATCAACCTTGATAGTATGGGTGGTGTTGCAGGAGTAAGCATCTACTCCTGCGGGAAGGTGAAAGATGGCTAATGACGCTGCTAGTTCCTATGGGCAGTCTTCCTACGGCAACGCGGGACCCCGTCCCCCTGCCAATGAGGAAACGCTAAAGACGGAAAAGGTACAGATCGAGCGGAAGACGTTCGTCCTGTCCTTGAAGCAAAATCCCCGCGGACGATTCCTCCGAATCACCGAGGACGTCAACGGCCGCAGGGATACCATCATCGTCCCGGCGACCGGCCTGGCCGAGTTCAAGAAGCTGGTCGATGAAATGGTGAAAGCTAACGGCTAATCCGCCTTCTTGCGGGGCTTTTTCACCTTCAGACGGGGAGCGTCTCCCCACAAGTTTTCCAGGTCAAAACGCAACCGGGAATCCCGGTGCATGACATGAACAATGACGTCGAAAAGGTCCAGCACCAGCCAGCCGCTGGATAGGCTGCCGTCCTTGGCGCGAGGCTCCACACCATGCCCCGCCTCCAGTCCCGAGCTGATCTCTTCCACGATCGCACGCAAATGCGGCTCACTCGTCCCCGAGCAGATCACAAAATAGTCGGCGATCGAGGACAACTCCCGAACGTTCAAAATCACGATATCTTCGGCCTTTTTATTATCTGCCAGGTCGCGGCACAGCAGGGCCAGTTTCTTTGCATCCATCGACCCAATGCTTGCCCGGTTCTCGGCTAAAGATAAAGACGATTGTTGCGAATCGCTTCCGCCACGGTCTCAGGGACCAGATGGCGGATGGACTTGCCGGTCCGGACACGCTCGCGGATTTGGGAGGAAGAGACTCCCAAAGGGAACCCGGCCAGGGAGTGAAACCGGAAGGGCGACGGCGGCACATGCGGCGGCTCACCAGGCCGGGGGATCACGACAAAAGTCACCGCCTCCGCCAACGCCCCCGCTTCCCGCCATTTGGGCAGGGTCGAGACATGATCCGCCCCAATCAGGTAATACAGGAGGTGGCCGGGAAACCGCCGACCATAGTCACGAACGGTATCGATGGTGTAGGAAATCCCTCCTCGGCGCGTCTCCTGATCATCAATTTCGTAGCCTGTTCCTCCCGCCAAAGCCAGCCGCAGCAAGCGCAGGCGCTCCGAGGCTGGAGTGGGAGGCTGCATCGGCTTGAAGGGAGACTGCGCGGCCGGAATGAAGAACAACCGTGACAGCCGTAGCTCCTCCCAGGCGGCCTGCGCCACCAAAAGATGACCCAGGTGAATCGGATCAAAGGACCCACCATAAAGGCCGATCCCCGGTGTGGACTGGGACGACGGTGGGTTGGGTATATCTGAGGGGCCTTCGTTCATCAGTCGGCACTCGCTAGCAGCAGCGGTTGATTTTACGATACTTCTCCTCCAGGGCTTGACGGTAAGCCTGAGAGCGGGCGGATTCTGATTCTGCTACCTCCGCCGGTTGGCCGGCTTTCCGGGGCTCCACGCAGCAACTCACCAGCCGAGTCTCCGCGCGATCGATCGCCGCCTCACCTGAAAGCTCCTTCGCCAAGGAACAACCCAGAGCCACAACGCCCAACACACTCGGAGCCCGTGGCTCCACCAAGGCCGAGTCCGAAAGCCAGACCGGCTCGGTCTCACGCAGCACCGCCGATCGACGGCGCGCCAGCAACAATACCCATTCACGCACGCTGATCACCACGATCGCCACCACCAAAAGCAGGAAGGTCGCAGTCACCACGGTGTCGATGCGATTGTTAAACCGAACCGTCCGGGCGTCTTTTAAGGACTTGGTCAGCGGGGCCAACCCCGCCCCCTCCGCGCCCGACGGCATCGCGGACAGCTGCTGCTCCAAAGCCGCGATTTTGACATCCTGAGCTCGGATCGCAGCCAGGAACCCGATACGGGGACTGTCGTGGAAAATCTTCTGATAGCCGGCGGTCATGGTGACCGACAGCAGCCAAACCAAGGGAATCAGGGTCACCAGCGCCAACCGGGGACGTCCGGAGCCCGCACCGGCCGAAAGCTGCATCTTCAACAGAATGGTGGTCGCCAGGCAGAGCGCGATGCTCGCCAGGAGCTGGTTCGCGATTCCAAAGATCGGCCACAGAGCCTTCACCCCGCCATCAGGATCCCGCACGCCCGCGATCAGAAAAAAGCCCCACCCGCTCACCACCAATAAGCTGGCCACCACATTCGCAAAGATGCTTCTCATGTCACCCAAAGGCTTCCACAGATGACCCAGCGAGTCCTGAAGGAGATACCGCCCAACCCGAGTCCCGGCGTCGAGAGTGGTGAGGATAAAGAGGGCCTCGAACATCAGCGCAAAATGATACCACAGGTCCAGCCAACGCCCCTGGGTCACCTTGGAGAAAATATTGGCCATGCCCACCGCCAGGGTCGCCGCCCCACCCGTCCGCCCAAACAGGGTCGTTTCTCCCATCTCTTTCGCCAAAGAGTCCATCGACTCAATGGATACCTTCACGTCGGATTGCGTGAACTTGCCGGGAGCCGCGGGATCGGGCGCCCACCACTTCAGCCCCGAGGCTTCAACCTTCTGCACCACCTCGGCCTTAGAGCCCGTGACGTTCATGCTCAGGTAGACTCCGGGGTCGAGCGTGCAGGCCGCGATCATGGCCATGATCGCCACGAGCGACTCGAGCAGCATCGCCCCATAACCGATGGGCCGAGTGTAGTTTTCTCGAGTAATGATCTTGGGAGTGATACCGCTGGAAATCAGGGTGTGGAAGCCGCTGATCGCTCCACACGCGATCGTAATAAAACAGAAAGGAAAGAGGGCCCCGGGAACAACCAAACCCGATCCGTCAACGAACTTGCTGACAGCCGGCATTTGGAGATCCGGAAGTACCAGCAGCACGCCCAGCGCCAAGGCGACGATGGTTCCGAGCTTCATGAACGTGCTCAGGTAGTCCCGCGGTGCCAGCAGGAGCCAAACCGGCAGAACGCTGGCCGCTAACCCATAGAGAATGATCGACCACGCCAACTTCTCGCGAGTTAGGGTGAATAGCTTGGCCCAGTCCGGATGCTCATGGACAAACTGCCCCCCCCAAACCGCCACCAACAGCAGCAGAACACCGATGACTGAGATTTCCAAAACTTTCCCGACACGCCAAAAGCGCAGGTATCCACCCATGAACAGCGCAATCGGAATCGTGGCTCCCACCGTAAATACCCCCCAGGGCGACTCGGCCAGCGCATTCACCACCACCAGCGCCAGCACCGCCAGCAGGATGATCATGATCGAGACGATCGCCACCAATCCGATGGTTCCCGCCGTCGGATTCAATTCCTCTCGCACCATCTGAGCCAGAGACTTGCCATCGCGGCGCATCGACCCGAACAGAATGACAAAGTCCTGAACCGCGCCTCCCAGCACCACGCCGATCAAAATCCAAAGGGTCCCGGGCAGATACCCAAACTGAGCGGCCAACACCGGCCCCACCAACGGGCCGGGACCCGAAATCGCGGCAAAATGATGCCCGAAGACGATCCACTTGTTCGTCCTGACAAAATCTTTGCCGTCCTCGTGAACTTCACAGGGCGTAGCCCGGCGGTTGTTCAAGGTCAGAACCTGCGCAGCAATCCACTTGGAATAGAATCGGTATCCCAACGCATAGGTGCAGAGGGCGGCAATGAGCAGGTAGGCCGAGTTGGTCTGCTCCCCTCGTTGCGAGGCGATCATCCAGTAGCCAAAGGCACCCAGGCCCGCAACCCCGAGCCAAATCAAAGGACGAATGAGATTCACGGGCGGGAGTCTAGGGTTTCATCGCGCGGAGAAAAGGGAAATGAGGAGAACCGGAGCCTTGCTCCTGTAGGAAACGCGATGACGAATTTCCCCCCGATGGCGAAGTGACTCGGAAGGTCCCTCAGGGGCCGGCCGCGAGGCGAGCAATCTCAAGCGCACTCAACACGCGCGAATAAAACCGGATGTCGTCCACCTCTCCGTTCAACGGATAGATGTTTGACCCGGTCATGCCATGCCCCACAAAGATGTCCGTGCCCGAGGGCAAATAGACGTTGTTCACTGTCTCGGCTGCTAACGCGCCATCCACGTAAAGCTTGGCGCCCCCGGTGTGATAGGTCACTGCCAAATGATGCCAGGCATTCGTGGACAGGACCGAGGGAGAGATCAGGTCGATGTTTCCCTGCCCCTGCGATGTCCACCACCCCACCTGCCCCGTGTTCAACACACACATCCGAAACCCACTAATGTCGTAGCGGTCACAACCCATGATGCTGACCCAGTTGGTGGACGGCCTGGATCTCACGTTCACCCACATCGAGATCGTGAAGGGCGCCCCAGAACCCGGGAGCACCTGGTAGCTCCGATTGGAGATCACTAGAAACTCGACGGGCACGTTCGTCACAAACCCATCCAGATGCAGCACCCGACCCCGGGAGGAGTTCACCCAGCTCTTGGACACATTCGGTGTGTAAAGCCTGGCCACCGCCTGACGCGAAGAGAGGTCCTGAATGGCGGTGCCCGACAGCTCGTTGAGAGGGAAATGCGCCGTCAGCAGCGTCTGCGGATGCGAGAACTGGCAGCCGGCAAAATCGAAGCGATTGCTCACACAACCAAGGGTCCCCGTCCCATACCCAAGCGAGCCGCAGGTCTGATTGTCCAAATTGTTGCAATCACACTCCTCAGCGGGCCGATCGATTACCTCATCGCAGGATGCGGTCTCCAACCCCAAAACCGCCCCAGCCAACGCCGTCGGACTAAGCGTCGACGACCGAAACAGAATCGGCTCCTCTCCGAAGGACGATGGCACAAAACCTCGCCCAAAAATATCGTGAACTTGAACCGCTCCCGACTGGATCAAACTATCAGTCCTGACCGGATCCATGGGCATCGTGGTAGATTCCGGGGTCCAGGCAAACACCAAGCTTTCACCCCCGGGACGCTGAATCGAATACACAAACAGCCGATCTTCCTTGGATCCTTGCACCACCGGAACACTCTGGTTCAGCCAGTAGCTGATCATCACATGGGCGGTCGCCTGCGGTTTAAACCCACGGGTCTTTCCTCCGGGGGCCTGTTCCAGGCCGCCCATCTCCAAAGCGGCGCCGATGTTGAAATCGTGAGCCGACACGGCGGTCGCGCCAGCGCCGTGATACATGATCATCGACACCAGGGTTCGCCGAAACCCGAGATACCACCCAATGCCGGTTTCCCCGTAAGGCTCGTTCGCCACCGCGACCGGGTCTGACAGATAACCCAGCGCTGACTTGCCGTGTAATCCAATCTCGGAAACAAAGAACGGCGCCCCGCCACTGTTCCGACGCATGATTTCCGACGACTGCCGCACATTGTAGAACCCCGGCTCCTTCCCATCCGGCGCGCGCCGTCCCATCACGTAATCGTGAAAATCACCCGCGGTCACCGATCCTCCAAACCCCGCCGCACCCATGACCGCCTGCATTCGGTCAAACGGCATCACGATGTTCTCCCAAGTTGGGCCGGCCAACTGAACATTGGTTCCCATCTCCGCCCTCACCACCGTGGCGACCTCCGCATACGCTCGCGCCAGGAACTGCGCGCCCAGAAGATAATCATTGGTGAGGCCCCGAATCGATCCCAGCTTGATGGGGCTCATCGATGGCTCGTTGAAGGGCTCCAGCACGTCAAACTTGGTCTTGTTGCGCCTCACATAATCGCGCGTGTATCGCTTGAGCTCGGTGATCACGGTGGCCTCCGTCGCTCCCCTCAGCCACACCGGCAACGCATCGACCAGCATGATCAGAATCTTGCTGCCGTTGGTGCGATTGATGGCGATCCATTGATCATATCCGGTCCAGTTATAGGTGCCCTTGGTGGGCTCAATGTCCGCCCAACTCACAGCCGTGCCTAGCCGCCGCCACCCCGGCCGCAGAATCGCGGCTCGTGCCAACGGCTCCGGACTGCCTGGCCGATCCGCCATGATCCCCAAGAAGGACGAGCCCTGATAGTCCCGCGGCAGGACCATCAGGTGACGACGGTCGCCCTCGGTTTCGATGAAATAGTGGCCGGCGGGGAGCGGGGGCATCAGCCCGTAGCCGCCGCGATACATCTCCTCCCCACGCGACGAGACGATCCGGAGGCGCGCCGCCGGATTGGTGGCGTGTTCCAGAACGAGCCGTTCCCCTTCCTTGAGCAGGCCATCCAGGTTGGCCGACGTGATGAGGGTAAGCTGTGGCTGCTGGGACGGGTAATTGGTGGAACGGACAGAATAGAGAAAGAGATTGGTGGTTGCTGGCACCGGGGCCGGAAGCACATCGATCGCAAACAGACTCTCGCTGGCTCGCCCGGCCAGATCCGTGGCTCGGATGGTCACCAGATGCAGTCCGGTCTGAGTGAACGCCGGGGTCCAATGGAAGGTCCGCTTGGCGGAATCAATCAAAGCCCCCGCAGGCAGATCGGGGGAAGCAATCGGCCCCAAATCATAATCCCCGTCAAACACCGGGATACGCAGACTGAGCAACCGCCCCGCCCTCACGCGTTGATCGGGAATCGGCAGCAAGATCGGAGCCGCGCCGAGGGAACTCGGAAGCAACGAACCAGAGGACCGATAGTTGGAAACGAGTTCGGAGATCTCCGTTCCTGAAAGCGCGCTCGACGCCACCAGAAGCTCGTCCACGAGGCCGGAAAAAGACATCTCATTCGTAATCGCGCCGCCCTGGAACATCAGAGGCTTTGTCGCGGGAACCACGACGGCGCCCGTCTGCCGCGCAGCCGCAACTCCATCGACATAGAGAACGCCCACGCTGCCGTCAAAGGTGAGCGCCAGGTGATGCCACTCGTTGGTCTTGATCTTATTGGTGCTGATGAGCTCCAAGGTCCCACCGCTCTGGTTCGCCCAGGCGGCCGCGAGCTTATTGGAACCGCGAGTGACAAGGCCCATCCTCAGCCCATTGCGCGCGTAAACCCCGCTGCCTAGAATCGTGGTTAGGTTGGCCCCCTTTTCGAGATTAAACCAAAAGCCAAGAGTGAAGGGGGGAGCAGGAGTGCTCTGCCAAGGAATGATGACACTGGGTGGGCTCAGCGTGGTGGATGGAAAGCGCAAGGCCCGACCGAATGGACTAGCCACACCGCTCACAGGGAGCGTGGACGCTGTCAAAAAGAGGGGCCATCGCTGGGCAAAGATGTCGACAAACTCCGAACTGCCAGCGGGCTCATTGAAACCCCAGATGCTAACCCCTCTCCGCTGCAAGACATGCTCAACCAGGACCTCGCCGACAGCGAAAGTGCCCGGAGCAACCTGGGTGACACCCGCGCTCGGAATCGTGTCGAGCAGGCCGCCCTGATCGCTCAGCGAAATCCACACCTCATACCAGCCCGCCCTGGCACCCGGCGGCACAGCCACTATCTCGCTGAAATCGACCATCCCCCTCAAGTCTCCCGACAACACGTTGGAGCCCTGACGTAACACCGATCCCCCCCCTCCCGCGAGCCGATTGGTGAGCACGATGTTCGCCGACACCACTCCCGACAGACCGGCCACACGCAAGGAGACCGGAATGGCGACGTTGCCGCCAGCCGCTACCGCCTCCGAGGAGAACGGCACGCGCCGAAGAACCGGCCGATCCCATTCAGCCTCCGGCAAGACGGTCAGTTGCGAAGGGGCCTCCGGCGGCGAGTTCACGGCCGCCCAACCCGGAGATGCCAGGCCGAACCAGACCAGCACCATTCCAACCAAGCAGACCCTCACCCGGACAAGGATGCCTAGGAGCCACCGGTTCGTCTTCCCGCCGAACGAACCAACCGAGCACACACAAACATCTTTCTGTAAGATGTTTATGAGAACTCTGGAGAAACTGGTTAAAACGGCATGCATCGATCGTAAACTTGATTCGCTCTGAGCAAGAAGAAGGCCACGGGACTGTTGGAGCCTGGGCCCAGCGGACCGCTAATGCAACCTTGATGAACCGTCAAGAATTGAGATGCCTCTGTCCTTTAGTGGGAAGGGTTAACCGCCGACCGGACGCTCCATTTCCACCAAAGGCAGCTTGGCAGAGGGGTTGCTTTTGGGTCCTGCAGACTCTTGCTGGCTCAACCAGCAAAGCACCGGAAACCATGGAATTGAGCCCCTACATTCGAACCCAAGTCTCGCGCCTCATGGCGCCGCTAGCTTGTTGGATCGCAATGCTGTTCGCACTGCTCCCCCAGACGTGGGCAGGCGAAGTGGCCGTGGCCTGGGATCCACCCCAAGACGCCTCCGAGGTGGCGAGCTATGTGGTCCGGTATGGGACAGCCAGCGGGCACTACGTGGCCAGCACCAACGTGGGCGTTCGAACCAGCGCTATCTTGAGAAACCTCCAAGGAGGGATGACCTACTACTTTACGGCCAGCTCGGTGTCCGCCTCGGGCGAAGAAAGTGTGTCCTCCAACGAGGTCTCGGTCGAAGTCCCCGGCCCTCCCCCCCAACCCCCCGGGGCCGCCAACGTTTACATGGCGCAGAATACCACCAGTCCAGCCTATCCCTTCTGGCTCTCTGGACTCAACGGGTCCACTAACTGGGTGCTGCTCGCCCAAAGCTCGAATCCGGACTTGATCGCCCCCGCGAACATCGCGCTGAGCGGGACCGGATCCAATCGCTTCGTCCGCCTGACCCCACAGCCCGACCAACGAGGAACCTCGGTCATCACCCTGCTCGCGACGGACTTCATTCTCACCAACTCGACAAGCTTTCAGGCCGAGGTCACGCCGCCCAACCTGGCGCCGGTGGTCGATGCGGGAGCAGGGACGACGGTGCGAACCAATCTCAACTACATGCTGCGCGGCCGTGCCACCGACGATAGCCTGCCGCGAACGCCCGGCCGCCTGGCCATGCGGTGGTCCAAGGTCAGCGGACCCGGCACTGTCACTTTTGGGAATTCAAACTTCGCGGTTACTTCCGTTCGACTGGGGTCCCCAGGGCTCTATCGCCTGAGGTTAACGGCCTTCGATGGGGAGTTGACCTCTTCGAGCGACACCATCATCCGAGCACTCCTACTCTCGGACACCACCCCTCCCGTCATTGCAAACTTCACCGTGGTCGAGGTCACCTCCAGCTCGATATCGGTCTCCTGGAGTACGGATGAACCAGCCGATGACCAGCTAAAGTTTACCATTGGCGACGCTCTGCCGAAGTTTAGCTGGCTCAACCCAACTCCACGGACCAATCACCTGGTTATACTCACCAACCTGAATTCCGACACGTCATACACCCTGATTGGAAGATCCAGAGACTCCAGCGCAAACCAGTCATTCTCCGATCCGCTGATTGTTCGAACACTGAGTGAAGTGCTGGTCACATCCCCGGTTCGGACCAGCGAGCAACGAAGCACGACCGATCGTGAGTCGACCCTCAAGAACGTGGATGAAGGCCTTCGACCAGGAGATGAGGATCCCGCTTCGGACCTGCGAATCACCCTCATGCTCAGGACCGGATGGAATCTCATCAGCTGTCCCGTCACGGCTCAGGTCCCAGTCCTCTCCGACCTTCTGCCCAACCCTCCCGACGGAACCTACCTTCTGAAATGGGATGCAGCTGCCGATGCCACCGCCACCAACTATTTCAGCGGGGGACAGTGGCTGGATGTCACGATGCCTCTCCAGGCGGGTGAGGGAGGCTACCTCTACAATCCAGGCCTGCCCTACCCCTGGACCTTGTCCGGAACAGTCCGACCGCTTTCCTCCGCCTCAACGCCCGAGCGCACCGCACAGGGAGGCCTTCGTTTTCTGGGAGTGCCCGGCCCCTACTCCGGCTTGCTCACGTCTGTGCTTCCTGGCTTCCGTTTTCAGGAAGGGGATCAGGTACGGCGATTGAGAGTCGACACCGGAACCTACGAGACTTCGCGCTACGACGGCCACAATTGGGATATCGTACCGACGATCAACATTGGCGAAGGCGTGATCATCGATCTGTCCCCGCCAGAAGAAGTATCACCTTGAGGCAGCAGACCTAGAATCGAGCTGACGGAAATGGAGAATTCGAAAATCGTGCTGGGCGATCGGCTCGGTTTTCGCTAGCTAGCGGGGGTGGCGAATTTGAGTTTCTCACAACGGATCGGCCTCCTGCTCAGTCATGTTCGGGGAGCTGGAGGCATCTTGTGGCGCTGGGAAGCGGCCTGGAAAGGGGCGATTCTCGCCGATGGCAGCCGCTTTGCCGGCCGGCCTTTGATCAGCGTTTTTCCGGGATCCAGGATGATTCTGGGCCCCGATCTGCAGCTCAACAGCGCTGTCCGGTCCAATCCCATGGGATGCTTCCAACCCTGTGTACTCCGCACCATGGGACCAAACGCGGTACTCGAACTAGGTCGCGGCGTCGGGTTGAGCGGAACCGTGCTCGTCGCAGGAAAGGAGATCCGTGTGGGCGAAGGAACGATCTTCGGATCGGGTGCGGTGGTAGCCGACAACGATTTCCATTTTCCTGAAGGAGAGTGGGCTTGGGGATTCGACTGCGTTCGGGAGGCCAAGCCGATCCACATCGGGCGCGGATGTTTCATCGGAGCCCGGGCCATCATTCTCAAAGGCGTAACCCTGGGAGATCGTGCGATCGTAGGTGCCGGTGCGGTGGTGACCAAAGATGTGCCCGCCAGGCACCTTGCCGTGGGCAACCCTGCTCGGATCATCCCACCCAAAACCTCAGCGAAATGAGATTTACAGCCTGACTGAACCCGGCAATGATGGCCGCAGTAAGGATGGGCGCGTGGCGGAATTGGCAGACGCGTTGGACTTAGGATCCAATGGAGAAATCCGTGCAGGTTCGACCCCTGTCGTGCCCACCATCTTCTTAGCTTTCAATCACTCGGCGCGTCGGGTGGCGCGGTAGTTAAACCGGTCGTTGGGAGCGGTATCCCCGTTGAGGGTCAGATCGGTCCAGTCTCCAGACTGGATGCAGTTGTCGGCCCACTTGAAATCAAGCTTGAGTGGCGGTCCTGTGAGGCCAAGCGATTTCCAGGGTATCGCCAACTCGAGCTCGTTGCCGTCAACCCGAACCTCCAGGGCTCCGGCCTCGGTCCAAAGAAAACCGCTTCCAGTGCGGCGCTCCAGCGATCCCGTTCCAGCGCGCCCAACGACAAAATCATAACCGAGCCAACCGGTCGCTGGTGTGGCATCGACATCGAGGAAGAGCAGCATCCAGTTCGTGCCTCCCGACGCCGTGAGCGTCTGTCGGGTACGGGCATAAAACCAGGCTGTTGTCGAATCCCAGCTTGTTTTAGTGACGATAATGTCGTTCCGACCCGTCCCATTGCGATAGGTCACTTTCGGATCCCATCCCCGATGATTTCGCCGAGCCGGGTCACCCACCGTATCCCGATATTCTGGAGACACCCCCGCCCAGTCCTCAAATCGTCCATCCACCCGAATCGGCCGAGAACTCAACTCCGGCAGAGGACGTGCCCCTTTGTATCTTCGAACCTGGCTGACCAACTGATAATAGTAGTCATCTCCATGTCCTCCGCGCATCGGCTCGATGTCACGGCTATGCTCTTGGTCGTACTGGTCCACGAACATAACCGGGAGGCGAATCCGATTGAACTCAGCGAAACGTCCCGCGATCCATTCGTTCCATCCCGTGATAAAGACGAACCGCGGATCTTCCTTCAACACCCGAGCCCATTGCTCTGCCGCGTTCAACCCTTGCCGAACCGAGTCGGGACGGACATCCACCGATCCAGCATGAAAGCTACGCCCGCGAGAGCCGGGCTCGCTCATCGAGCCCAGCCGGCCGTTGACGGCATTCTGTCCGACACCGACCGACATCTGCTCTTTTTGCCCGGCGACGTTAGTGAAGACATGCTGTGGATAAACTTCCAACCAACTCCACATATTGGCCTTCGTGGGCCCTTGAAAGTAGTCTGGCTGGGGTTTCCTGAACGTGAAGAAGTCCAGTATCTCGCGGGTGTCCCCATCAGCGAACTGAAGACGTAGAGTTCGATCACCCCCGGCTGGAAGCGCGTCGGCGAGGGCCTCACCCCCCGGCGACATATCACTGGTATGGCTCCACCAGCCCACCCGCTCTCCTGGTTCGGAAGCTTCAAGGTAGTAGTTTCCCGGCGGTAGCGGCGGGTCGAGCGACAACCGCAACCAGCCGTTGTCTGCCACATCGTGAAAACGCTGGGCAATGATCCTCTCACCGCCAGGACGGTCCCGGAACAGCGTCAACGTCACCGCGCTGCCCCGAGTTCCCCAGGTTGGAAACCGTCCCCCCACGGAGAGCAACGTCCGGCGAGTGGAGAAGGTTTGTCCTAAGGTGTGTCCTGGCTGCAGCTCCGCTGGCGTGTTCTGCGCTTTATTTTCCTCGCCCTCAAAAAGCAGCTCCGAGTCAGCCAGTATCAGCGGCTTGCCGTCCCATCGAAACCAGAGATCCTGCGCCCAGCCGGTGGAATAAAGATCACGCCACAATTCACGAGTGACCTTAGCGGGGTCCCAAAATGGAGTTAGGAAGGCAACTTGCGGAGTTTGGTTTCCAAGTCGCCGCATCTCCGACCAGACCTTCAGCAATGCTCGATACTCGTCACGGTAGGTCACTTGATTCGTGACATCGAAAATCACCACGTCCACCCCGGCATCGGCCAACATCTGAGCGTGTTTGCGGAGCACCCCTTCATCAGCCGTAAGGTAGTAGCCAAAGAGCGATTCTCCCCAATGGTGGGGAGCATGGAGGGGGCCCCACAGCGAGCTGTCCGCCTTCTGCATCGCGGCCGGATCCGCTGCGAGAATCCGCGTCACGTCAAAAGGCCCTCCCTGAATATGCGCTCCATGCCAGAGAAAATAGAACATGCCAACCGTGCGATCGGCCCGAGGCGTCGAGACTTCCGGGAAGACAGGCACGTTTCGTCCTAAGCCGTCGGTCGCCACCCACGTATCTGGGGCGACGTCCCAGGTCTGTCCCTCGACCGAGCCCCCCCCCATCAATGCGATCACAGGCACCACAGTGAGGCAACGGATCCAAGACCGACCCCAAGCAATCACCCATCGGTATCGCGGCATAGAGAACACCTTAAATCAACCGCCCTGGCATCGGAAGTCCGAACCCTGCCCTCCCTCCCCCCGTCGAGCCGCCAACCGAACGAGCCACAAAAGAAGGGACAGACCTCACCCAGCATGACAAAAGCCGACCAGTCCAAGTGGGGACAGGCCTCACTCAAATCTACCCAACCCACTTTCATTAAGAAGTTTGCAAATACAACCAGGCGAGGAGCGGGAATCCGATGAGGTCTGTCCCTCTTCGTAGCTCAGCCTTAACCGGCCGATCGGATGAGGCCTGTCCCTGGTTGAAACGGAGGAGGCAGGCGCGACTTGGAGAGGTCTGTCCCTCTTTGGGATGCCTCGTTGTAAGGATGATGCAAGGAGGCCAAGAGGGTGGCAGCGACGTCGCAACTCAGCCCGATCCATGCCAGGCATTAAGGGAAAAAACTTGGCCCGCTTCTCCGAAGCATCCTATTGGGTAGTCTAGGAAGCGGCTGTCTACGGCCAAAGACCCTGCGGCAATCCCCGTAAAATACCAGTGGTTGATTTTGTTCGAGGTTTCGACCATGAAAAGCGAATCCGGTGGGGCTCACTGAACACGACATGAGAATTCTCCTCTGCAGCCTCGGCTCGCACGGCGATATTCACCCCTACTTGGCCTTGGGTCGGGAATTGGTGCGACGAGGCCATACCGTCGCTTTCGCCACTTCGTCCTTCTACCAGGCATTGGTCGAGCGCCAGGGCATCAGGTTCACATCCATCCGACCCGAGGCCCCGCTGGACGACCCGGCGATCATGGCGAGGATCATGGACGCGCGTCGAGGACCGGAGAACGTGATCAAAGAGCATGTGATGCCGGCGCTCCGCGACACCTACCAAGATCTGCTCAAGCCAGCCACGCAGGCCGACTTGCTGGTTTCCCATGTGCTCACCTACGCGGTTCCGATGCTGGCGGAAAAGCTCTGCAAACCGTGGGCATCGACGGTTCTTTCCCCCATGATCTTCTTTTCAGCGCACGATGTGCCAACACTAGCGCCACTCCCCATGCTGGCGAAGCTGCGGGTCTTGGGGCCGAGGATCAACCGTTGGCTAATTCGCCAGCTCAAGCGGGTTTCTCATTCGTGGAGCCGACCTGTGCGCGAACTGCGTCGTGAGCTGCAGCTTCCTCCGGGAGGCGATCCGCTTTGGGAGGGGCAGCATTCGCCTCATTTGGTGCTGGCGATGTTCTCAGGTCGTTTCGGACCGCCGCAACCGGACTGGCCGCCGAACGTCCACGTCACTGGGTTTCCGTTCCTCGACGCACCTGACGAACCGTTGGATGAGGGATTGGAACGCTTTGTCAGCGAAGGCGCCCCCCCCATTGTCTTCACACTGGGGAGCGCGGCAGTGCGAGTGGCGGGCGACTTCTATTCCGTAGCGGCACAAGTGGCGCGGTGCCTGAATCGGCGAGCTGTGCTCGTGGCGGGTTCTGCGGCTGCAGCTCTGCGCGCCGACCTTCCGCCCAGTATGACGGCTGTGGAATGGGCAAGTTATCCCGGTCTCTTCTCTCGGGCATCCGCGGTCGTGCATCAGGGCGGCGTGGGCACCACCGCGCAGGCGCTTCGAGCTGGGGCACCACAGCTCGTCGTGCCGTTCGCGCACGACCAGTTTGACAACGCCGACCGGGTTGGCCGGCTCGGCGTTGGACGAATCCTGCGGCGGTCACGCTTCTCGCAACGGTCGCTCGCGCGAGAACTGGAAGGTTTGCTGGCCGATCAGCAGATGACCGGAATCGCAGCCAAGGAAGGCCGCTGGGTTCGAGAGGAGGGCGGCGCGGCGCGCGCTGCGGATGTTCTGCTCGAGCGGTTCAGTTGAACCCTCATTCATATGGCAGAAAAAGTCAGGCAAAGGCTCCGCTCCTGGGATGATTAACCCTATGTAGAAAAGTCGGAAACGCCGGCTGCAGCCAACACCTCCTCGTCGATCAAGAATCGACCGGTGAGGCTTAGGCTGGGCTGGATCAAACCTAGGGGGCTGGGCGTGGTCTGCCTGCCGATCCTCGCCAGGCACTTAAGGGAAGAACATTGGCCCGCTTCGCCCAAGCATCCCATTGAGCAGCCATGGAGGTGACCCGCTGGGGAAACCCCCCGGCAAGATCGAGCTGCTCGGTACGATCCACGCCCAAATCGTAAAGCTCCCAGGGTTGATTTTCTCGCGAAACCAGCTTCCAACGACCCTCGCGAAGGGCCCGGTTTCCCTCATGCTCCCAAACCAAGGGCCGAGCCCGATGGAGAGAACGCCCGGTGAAAGCGGGCCGCAAACTCACGCCTTCCAAAGATTTGAGCGCATTCCCTGCATAGGATTTCGGATAACTAGCCCCGCCCACATCCAGGCAAGTGGCCATGATATCGATGAGTTGACCTGGGTCTGATCGCAGCCTCCCCCGGTTGGAGCCTCTAATGACTCGCGGCCAATGGGCGATCAGGGGGGTGCTGATCCCGCCTTCGTGAGTCCAATGCTTATACTCTCGGAAAGGGGTGTTGCTCACCTGAGCCCAGCCGCGTCCGTAGGCGATGTAGGTATCCGGTGCACCCGGCATCACGCCGCGACCCTGTCGCACGGGCCAGCCGTCCCGTGTCTGCTTCGGGACACTGTCGTACTGCTGAGTTTCCGGAGACAGCGGCGAAAGGCTAGGCGCGTGTAGACGCTGAACCACATTGGTCCCGCGTCCAATTCCCTCCGCGCAGCCGCCGTTGTCCTGCAAATAGAGAATCAAGGTGTTCTCCCACTGACCGCGCAAACGCAGTTCCTCCAGAATACGACCGATGCCCTGATCCATCGAATCCACCTGCGCCGCATAGACTTCCATGCAACGACTTTCAAAGGCTTTGTCCTTCACCTGCTCCCATTCCTCCGCAGGGGTCACCATCCCCCATCGGTCATTAAGCATTCCCAACGACTTGAGCTTGGCCCGTCGGGCCAGTCGAACCGGCTCATAACCGCCATCGTATCGCCCGCGATACTTCTGGATGTCCGCCGCCTTCGCATGCAAAGGCCAGTGGGCGGCAGTGAAGGCGGTGTATAGAAAAAATGGCTGATCCGAATGGTCGCGCGCGTGTTCACGAATGAACCGAACCGCATGCTCTGCAATTGCGTCGGTGTAGTAATACTCCGTCGGCCGATACTCCGGATCGTTGGCCACGGTAATCAATTGGTTGTCCCGCACCAAAGAACTGGGATCAAAATAGCTGCCCGCGCCATGAATCGTTCCATAGTGGCGGGTGAATCCGCGCTGGAGCGGCCAATTGCTTCGGTCCGCCAGCACCTGCTGGTTTTGCCCGGGAGTCACGTGCCACTTCCCAACCGCGTAACTGCGGTAGCCCGCAGGCGCCAAGGCCTCGGCGATGGTCAGGCATTGGCGATTCAGCCGACCTCGATACCCGTCATATCCGCGATCCTCCATCATATGCCCCACTCCGGCCTGATGCGGATGCAGGCCGGTCAGCAAGGAAGCGCGGGTCGGACAGCACCGAGCGGTATTGTAAAACTGGGTGAACCTTAGGCCACCCCGCGCCAAAGAGTCCAAGTGCGGCGTAGCAATCTCGCCTCCATAACAGCCGAGATCGGAGTATCCCATGTCATCCGACAGCATGAGAATGATGTTGGGGCGCAGAGGGGAGGCAGCCTGCGCCAAGTTGACATTCAGGATGAGAACGGCCCAACACAACACCCAGCATCGATTCCAGAGAGCGGTCCTTCGATGCGAGAAATGACCAACGCGGATGAGGCAGGGAGTCTGGGTATTCATGGCAGGAAAAAATCAGGCAACGGTTCCGCTCCCGGAACCACTAAATAGGGGGAGAAGTCGGTAACGCCAGCTTGGGCCAAAACCTCCTCATCGATCAAAAATCGACCGGTGAGGCTTCGGCTGGGCTGGATGAGAACCGCGTGGGCAGCGTCTCCCATGATCTCAACTTTGCGCGCGAGACGCACGGCAGCCTCTCCGCCCAACAGATTCAACGCAGCAGTAGCGATAATGGTCCGAGGCCAAAGTGCGTTCACAGCGATGCCCGCTTCGCGAAACTCCTCCGCCATGCCCAAGACGCAGAGGCTCATCCCATACTTAGCCAGGCTGTAGGCCAGATGTGGCGCGAACCATCTAGGCTGCAGAGTCAGGGGCGGGGCGATGTTTAAGATATGGGGATTGCTGGATCGCAACAGATGAGAGTGGCAGGCCTGAGAGCAGACGAACGTCCCTCGAGTGTTGACCTGGTGCATCAGGTCGAAACGCTTCATCGGGGTCGCCGGAGTCTGGCTCAGATGGATCGCACTCGCGTTATTGATCAACACATCGATGCCGCCAAAGGTTTGAACGGTCTTAGCGACTGCATCGGCAACCTGCTCCTCAGATCGGATATCGGTCACGCAGGCAATAGCCCGGCCACCCGCCTTCTCGATTTCCTGGCATGCCGTGTAAACCGTACCCGGCAGCTTGGCATGAGGCTCCGCTGCCTTGGCAACGACAGCGATGTTCGCGCCATCACGGGCCGCACGAAGCGCTATCGCGAGTCCGATACCCCGGCTGGCACCGGTAATGAACAGCGTTTTCCCCCTGAGACTGGCACTGGTGTCTAGCATAGAAAATCGATCAGCCTGGACCTGCACACCCTCGGGTATCGGAAGGGCTTAAAGCGCATCGTGAAGGTTGGATGAAGGTCAATCAAGCGACAAGCGACGCTCCGGAAACGCCGGGGTCTGATCAATTCCGGGTGAGACTTGAAAGAGAATCGTCACCCACTTCGAATCACGCCCACGCGCTCATGCCACTTTCCACGATTGCCCTGGAACGACTGCTTAGGCATGCTTTTTCAGCAATGCTGACTCTTGATCGATTTTCCTTCGGTGTCGGGGATCGCTTCGCCCACCAGGCAAGCGCGCAGCTCCAGGCCTTTCAACTCCTAGCCCAAGCTGGTGTTCAGGTGGTTCCGGTTTGGAACAAGTCCAACCGCGAACACACTTTCATTGGGTCCGAACCCCAAAGCGTCTTCGACGCCGCCCAAGCGGCTGTCAGGTCCCTGGATTGGAATGGCCCGTGGCATGTGGATGCAGACCATATCCGACTCGAGACAGTGGACCGCTTCCTGAGCTGCTCAGACTTCTTCACCATCGATGTCGCCGACTCTATCGGCCGGCCAGCGGAAAGCGCCGATGTCGCCGCCTTCTTGGCGCGCCATCCGGAATTGGTTGGCTCCATCTCCCTCCCGGGAGTTCAGCAGCCGTTCACCACTACCCGATCCGATGTCGAGCAGGTCGCGGCAAAGTACTTGCTCGCGGTGAAGGAGGCCGGCCGAATCTATCGGCACATCGCGGCGAAGAAGGGGGAGGCTGGTTTCATTGCCGAGGTCTCGATGGATGAAACCGACGCACCCCAGACCCCGCCAGAGCTCCTGATCATCCTGGCCGCCCTGGCGGACGAGAAGATCCGCGTTCAAACGGTGGCGCCAAAATTCACCGGACGCTTCAACAAGGGCGTGGACTACGTGGGAAACCTTTCCCAGTTTGAGCGCGAATTCAACGACGACCTGGCGGTGATCCGTCACGCGGTCGCCCGCTATGGCCTCCCGGGAAACCTGAAGCTCAGCGTCCACAGCGGCAGCGATAAGTTCAGCCTTTATCCCATTATCCGTCGCGCCCTGAAGGCGACAGGAGCGGGAGTGCACATCAAGACGGCGGGCACCACCTGGCTCGAGGAACTCATCGGCCTGGCAGAGGCCGGTGGGGACGGCCTGGCGCTGGCCAAGGAAATCTACGCAACCGCGCTCGACCACGTGGAGGAGCTATGTGCGCCCTACGCGAGCGTGATCGACATCGACCGCCGCCAGCTCCCGCCCATGTCCACGGTCCGAGCGTGGTCAGGCTCGCAGATGGCGAATGCCCTCCGACACATCCCGGGCCATCCCGAGTTCAACCCTCACGTGAGGCAGTTGCTTCATGTGTCGTTCAAGTTGGCTGCCAAGACCGGCGACCGCTACAGCCGACTGCTGGAAGCCAATGCGGCTATCGTGGCCAAGAATGTCACCGAAAACCTTTATCAGCGTCACATGCAACCTCTGTTCATCGGCTAGGCCAGGAAAGGGGGCCGGAAGCATTGGTAGGCTTCCCGGTCCCCATCGTTACGTCCGCTTGTTTTTCTACGCTATGAAATCATTACTCTCGATACTCTCGATCAGCGTCAGCGCTTTCACCTTGATTGCTGCGGTGCCGGCGCGGGCGGCGGACGCCAAAAAGGAGGCGTTCCCCACTCCTCACGCGCCGCACGAGGAACCCGCCCAAGCCACGACCTCACGCCCCCAGAAACCCCCCTCTCCCGCACCCGGCGAACGGGTGGTCTTTTTGGGCAACGGCTTGGCTGAACGCGATGTCTACTTCAGTCGGTTGGAAACGGAGCTTCACCTTCGCTACCCCGAGCTCAAACTGATTGTGCGCAACATGGGTCGGCCCGGAGATACTCCGGGCTTCCGCCCTCATCCGTCGCGTGTTTCCCAATGGGCTTTCCCTGGCGCCGAAACGTTTCACCCCCATCTCAAATCTCACTTCGGCAAAGGATTTTATCCCACGCCCGACCAATGGTTGACCCATCTGAAGGCCGATACCATTGTCGCATTTTTCGGCTACAATGAGTCCTTTGACGGGCCGGCGGGCCTGGCCAACTTCGAGGCAGAGATGGAGGCCTTTGTGAAACACACCCTCAGCAAAGCCTACAATGGCTCGCAAGCCCCACGCCTAGTCCTGGTTTCACCGATCGCCTTTGAGAATCTCTCCGCCCGACAAGACCTCCCCAATGGCGTCACGGAGAACCAGAACCTCGCTCTCTACACCGGGGCTATCCAACGTGTCGCAGAGAAGAACGGACTCACCTTCATCGACCTTTTCCGACCGACGCTCCAGCGGGCCAGCGATGCTACTCTGCCCCCTCTGACCATCAACGGCTTTGCCCCTACGCAAGCAGGCTACGAAACGCTGGCCTCGCTCCTGGCGAACGGCCTGTTTGGCTATCAGTCCCGCCGGTCCCCGACTGACCCCGCTCTGGTCCTTGAAGCGGTCAAGGAGAAGGACTTCCTGTGGAACAACGACTATAATTTGGTGAATGGCGTTCACACGCACGGCCAACGCTACAATCCATACGGACCTCAAAACTATCCCGACGAGATCAAGAAGACGCGGGAGATGATGGGACTGCGGGACAGCCTGATCCACGAGGTTTCGGCAGGTCGCGCCAAGGACCTGAAGGTCGATGACGCCCTGACACACCCGCTTCCGCCCGTACCCACCAACTTCAAGCGGCCCATCACCTATCTCGACGGCCAAAAAGCCATCGAGAGCTTCACCATGGCAGCGGGTTACAAGGCCGAGCTGTTCGCTTCGGAGAAGGAGTTTCCTGACATGCGGAATCCGGTGCAGATGTCCTTCGACAACCGGGGAAGGCTGTGGGTGGCCGTCATGCCCAGCTACCCGCATTGGAAGCCAGGCGATCCCAAACCCAATGACAAGCTGCTCATCTTGGAAGACACAGATCACGATGGACGCGCGGACAAGCAGACAGTGTTCGCTCAGGGGCTTCATCTGCCGATCGGCTTCGAGCTAGCTCCCGAAGGCGTCTATCTTTCCCAGGAGCCGAACCTCTGCCTGTTGGTGGACGAGAACCAAGACGACCGGGCCGACCGCATGGAGATTCTCATGCATGGCTTTGACACCCATGACACTCACCACGCCATCTCCGCCTATTGCGCCGATGCTTCAGGCGCCTTTTACCTGCTCGAGGGCCGGTTCCTGCACAGCCAGGTGGAGACGCCCTACGGTCCGCGGCGGGTCAACGACGGGGGTGTTTGGCGTTTTGACCCAAAGAATTTCAGGCTCGAGCGTTACAGCCAACTCGACATCAACAATCCGTGGGGGTTCGCGTTTGACTCCTGGGAACAAGGCTTCATTTCCGATGCTTCCAGCGGCGAGAATTATTGGGGGTTGCCGGTGTCGGCTAAGATGCCCTATGGCGTGGAGATCGACAAAGTAGGCACCTTCGTGCCCAAACGATCGCGCCCCACCTCAGGCTCCGAGTTTGTTTCATCGCGACACTTCCCAGACGATGTCCAAGGCCACTTCATGACCTGCAACAGCATCGGGTTCTTGGGAATCAACTTCAGTTCGGTGGCCGAGGACGGATCGGGTTTCACGGGAAAGCTCGCCGGGGATCTACTCTCTTCCAGCGATCCGAATTTTCGTCCGGTGGATCTGGAGTTCGCGCCCGATGGCTCCCTTTACTTCATCGATTGGCACAACGCGTTGATCGGCCACATGCAGCACAACGCTCGAGATCCCAACCGCGACCACGATCATGGGCGAGTGTACCGGATCACGTATCCTTCCCGTCCGCTGGTAACGCCAGCGAAGGTTGCAGGCGCCAGCATCCCGGAGCTGCTTGAGAATCTAAAGCTGCCGGAGTATCGCACCCGCTATCGCACTCGCCGCGAACTTCGGTCCCGCCCCGCCAAGGAAGTTCTGCCGGCGGTCAAGGAATGGGCGGCCAAGCTGGACAAATCGGACAGCAAGTATGAGCGCCACCTCTGTGAAGCGCTGTGGGCCACGTGGGCACAGAACAAGCCTGATGTGGCCCTCTTGCACCAATGCCTCTCCGCGCAGTCGCATCAGGCGCGCGCTGCCGCCGTCGGCGTGCTCCGCTACACCGCGCATCAGGTGCCGGATGCGGAGCGCCTGTTCATGCAAGCCGTTCGGGATGCGCACGGGCGCGTGCGGCTGGAAGCTATTGTAGCCGCTTCGTGGCTAGACAACGCGGTCGGCGCACGCATCGTTCTGGAGGCTCTGAAAATGCCACTGGATCGCTGGATGGCGACCGTCACCCGACAGATTTTGGAACACACGTTGAAGGATGATGTCGAAGCGCTGCAGAAAGCAGGAGATCCAGCCGTCACCCAGAACGCCAACGCCCGCGACTACCTGGCCGGCAAGTTCAAGATCCAGGGAGCGGTCACCCAGCCCGAAAACAAGTCCTACGGTCCAACGCGAGCGCTCAACGCCGAAGAGCTCAAGATGTATGCTCTGGGGAAGGAGGTTTTTGGGCGGGACGCTCATTGCGCGACTTGCCACCAGCACCACGGAGATGGACTGCCCGGGATTTATCCTTCGCTCGTCAAGAGCCCTTGGCTGGACAACGAAGATCGCGTCATCAAGTTGATTCTGAAGGGGCTTTGGGGCCCGATGGAAGTGAACGGGCAGCGCTTAGATCCGAACCGCGGCGTGCCCCCGATGATGGGCTTCGCCGGCCTGCTGAGCAACGAGGAGATCGCCGCCGTGGCAAGCTATGTTCGACAGTCATTTGGAAATGACTATCCGGCCGTGAGCGCCGACCGGGTGGCGCGCATCAGGGCGGCAACCCAAGGACGCACGGACTTCTACATGGTGGAAGAGCTCATGCAAGAGCATCCGATTCCAGGCTGGGAAGCCTGGGGCAAGATGGCACGGCCCAGCGGGCCGCTTTTCGAATAAGCGGGAAAGCGGCCTGGCGCCCCCTAGATCAATCAGATCTGGGTGGAACCCTGCACGCCGTCATGGTCATGGCTCTTGAGGGCCTGCTCATAGCAGGCAAGAGCCTCGTCGAACCGCTCGAGCCGGTTGCAAACTCCGCCCTTGTAGAGGTAGGCGAGCGTGGAGGTCCGGTCCAGGGCGATGGCTCGATCGTAACAGGAGAGGGCTTCCTCCATTCGATCGAGCTTCTCGAGCGCGCTACCCTTTTTGACCCAAGCCTCGACATGCCGGGAATCGATCCGCAGCGCCTCCTCGAAGGCGATCAAAGCGGACTTCGCTTGCCCCATCTTCAGCAGAGATTCCCCCTTCCCAAGAATTCCGGAGACCATTGACTGAGGGTCCGATCTGCCTTCCTCTGGCAGGATCGCGCGCGTCTCTTCGTGACTGTGCCCGTTGGACGGAGGCGAAGAAACGGCGAGGGCGGAGGTTGAAACCTGAACTTTGCCTGATTCTGGCTTGAGCTGAGGAGTGCCCGCGGCGGCATAACTCGACACCTCAGGAAGCGTGCGAGTGGGGGCGGATTTCTCCGGCGGCCCGAGCAGGTTCCGAGAAGCCGAGGTCTCCAGTTCCTCAATCCTCTGTTGCAGCCGGTCCAGAGATCTGAGGAGATGCTCGGATTCCGAGGTCGCGGCGATCTGGTTGGGAACGGAGGCCGGCGGCTGAAGATTCAGACGATCGGCGTAGTTCACCGCCAACGCGGTCAGCTTGGTGGTGGCTTTGATCTGAAACAACGAAATCACCAAGATCGCGATGAGGGCTATCCCGATGAACAACACGGCATAGATCAGAGTCTGCTGGTTCGCGGCTTCCACCATCTTGAGAACTTGCTCCTTTTCCTGTTTCTGCGTTTCCAGGTCCTTTTCCAACTTGGTCAGCTGCTGGCTCAGCTGCTCCGCCTGATGGCGGGCTTCACTCTCGGTCGCCCGATGGAGTTGCTCCACCGCGGCCCGTGTCGTACTCCATTCCGCCTGAAGTTCTCGAACCGTCTTTTCGAGCTGCTCCGCGGTCCGAGGCGAAGTCGTGCCCGAGGTAAGATCCCCCGCCGAAGCCGCCAAGGCAGAAGCCAAGGGGGGTTCCCCGGGTGCGGCGAGCGGCGAGAGAGCAGATCCAATCAACATGCCGGCAATCAGGGCAGCATACGTGGAACGTGTTGGCGTGCGACGAGACATAGTATCTCCACAGTGTGAAGGCGTAACGTAAGAAGAGTTCCGGGCAAGACAAGGGAAAAAGCAGAAAGGTGTGTAAAATCTCACTCAGATGCGAACCCGAGGGCCCGACGTAGCTTAGTGGTACCCCAGCTCACGGAGGACCGACTTCAGAAGATCAGGCCGATCGGTCATGATCCCATCCGCCCCCAGCTCGATGAGCCGTTTCATCTCGTCCGGAAGATTGATAGTCCAATAGTGCACCGCCATGTTGCGACGATGCGCCCCCCGAATCAAAGCCGGAAAGTCCAGCCGATAGCCGAGCTTGCTGACCGGGATCTGCATGGCCTGCTGACCCACCGGCGCAAACCAACTCAATCCAAGTCGCGCCAGAATCACGTGCGACTGCGTGACCCCCATGGGAGTCGCCGTGAATACCGTCCCACCCGAACGTTCTCGAAAGGCGGCGAGGGTTGCATCGTCAAAGCTAGCTACGATCACGCTTTTCTCACGCCGATAGTCCCGAATCAGCCGAACTAACGTCTCCGCAGCCTTGATGCCGTTGGGCCCACGGTCCTTGATCTCCAGAACCATCGGTACCTGGGAGAAGGCCTGGAACAGTTCCTCCAGGGTCGCCAAGCGAGCGGGATGCTCGTTAAAGGGTTGGGCTCCGGTCGGATCCTTGAACTTGGCTCCAAAATTGCGCTGCTTAAGCTCGGCCAGACTGAAGTCAATGGCCCGCCCCGTGCCATCGCTGGTCCGGTCAATGGTCTCGTCGTGCAGGGTGACGAGCACACCGTCACGTGTCAGCCGCAAGTCAGTCTCCAGCACATCACACCCCAAGCGAACGCTCGCCTCGAACGCTGCCAGGGTGTTCGGAGGGTTCAACCCCTGCCCGCCTCCATGGGCGATCACCAGAGGGCGACCTCCGGAGGAACGACGCCAAGGATTCTGACCCTCCACCACCCCTCGGGGTGGCAATACTTGGCAGATCGCCCAGAACCCAATGATGGCGGCCACCGGCAAACGCCAATTCCACCTTCGCCTCGGCCCAGCGGGACTCTTCAGAGTCGCTTGCATGGTCGGTCAGGATCGGCTGGCTGGCATCGCTGTCTAGAAGCTGGCTACAATCCCGGCCTGCAGGTAAGGCGCTCCGTCGCCGTTCAACAGCAGTCGCTCGCGGTCAAAGGTAAACCGCCGGTCGACAGCCCACCCCGCATCCGCCGTGAGACGCCATCCCGGCGCGACCTTCCAACGCGCCCCGACCCCGACCCGAATCTCCCGGTAGTCGAGCACATCATTATCAAAACGGGTGTCTGACCGGCGCGTCCCGAAATCCTCCGCCACCCGCCACGTGCCCCCCGTGATTTCGCCGCCGGCAAAAAGGGTCACCGATTCACTGATCGCATACTCGATGCGTGGCCGAGGCAACAGCAGATTTAAAGTCCAGTCGGGATGAAATTTCCAGCGAATGCCCGGCCCCCCTATCACGGGTATATCCGAACGAGGGTCCACTCGAACCGCCACCACCCAAGTCAGCCTCTCATGGGGAGAGTATCCCAGGCGCAGAGCGACGGGCGCATTGAGGTCATCCGAGCTGAAGTCCTCACCATCGGTATAGACTCCAGGCTCCACCTCCAGCCGAGTAAACCAACCTTCGCGGAACTTCCATTCAGCCCCTACCAGCAAGGCGATCGAATGAACATCGTCGGGGATCAAGGCCCCCGCAGGAGCATCGAAGCCAAAACGGCCCCACTTGGCGCCGGTCAGCCAGGAGAAGGATTCGGAGGATCGCCAGGTGCCGAGCCAATCCAGCTTGGAGTGAACGGTCTCCACCTCTCCCACGACAGCCGAGCCGGCCACCACGTCGGAAGCGGCAGAGTATGAACCTTCGAGCGTGACCGCGGACGAGAAGGGCGATTCGGAAGCGGGCTGAGCGGCCAATCCGGCAGTAGCCAGTATCAGGGCGGCCGATGCCATTCCAAGGTTAAGTGACTTCATAGGCCACCTTCAGTGACCGAAAATGCCGCCTCAGTCCAGCCTAAGCGGACGATCATCACTCAATGATGATGCTGATGGGCCACACCCCGCGCGTGTTGCCAGGCATGCAGGATGTGTCCGATAATCTCCTCGACGCCCTCTCCATGTTTCACCTGGGCGAACACAAATGGACCGCCCGCCCGCATGCGCTTGGCATCCCGCGCCATGACCTCCAGGTCAGCTCCCACGGCCACGGCCAGGTCGGTCTTGTTGATCACCAGGAGATCGCTTTGGGTGATGCCAGGACCACCCTTGCGGGGAACCTTGTCGCCGCCGGCGACATCGATGACATAGATGGTGTAGTCCGCCAGCTCCCGACTGAAGTGCGCCGCCAAGTTGTCGCCTCCCGACTCCAGAAGCAGGATTTCGGGATGGAAGATCTCCTGCAATTCCTCCAACGCGAGGAGATTGGCGGAGATATCCTCCCGAATCGCGGCGTGAGGACATCCCCCGGTCTCAACCGCTCGAATTCGTTCTGCCTCAAGCGCCTGGTTCCGGATGAGGAATTCTCCATCCTCCCGGGTGAAAATGTCGTTGGTTACCGCAGCGATGTTGGTCCTCTCCCGCAACCGGCGACAAAGCTGGAGCATCAGAGCTGTCTTGCCACTTCCCACTGGCCCGCCCACCCCGACCGTGAACGCCCGCTGAGAGTAGTCACGATCCAGCGGGCGATCCCGCTCATGGAAATGACCCGGACTGTCCATCGGTTCATGCGTATGCCCGTGAGGACCATGACTGTGACCGTGCTCATGGGAGTGCATGGGGGAGTGATCCGGCGCAGAGCCATCCGGAGACGGGTGGGAGTGAGGTTGACTCATAAATGCAGTTTCGATTCGGTTCAGCTTTGAAACAATCGTGAGTAGAGGCGATCTTGGGCGGATTGCCAGAGCTCAATGAGCGGCGAGGTCATGGCGGCATCATCAACCGTCCTGAGCGAGGCGCGCAGGATGACTCGCTCGGATAGATCGGTCAGCCGATATTGAATGGCCTGTCCCTCCATGGGTCCGAGGACACCCAGCCGAACAGCGCTGGCAATAATGCCCCGGGAGTGGCCGAAAAGAAAGAGACGGAGCGTTCTCATCGAATCCACTTCCAATGCCCGAAGCACCGCTCCAAAGAGCGGCGCGAGGTGTCCGCAAGACGGCCTCTTGATCGGAAGCGAGAAAATCCGCGCGCTGGAGGCCAGAAAAGCCCGCCCTTGAAGGCGACTGGCGCGATTCGCCACGTGATTGAGCGTCGCAGCATCCAAGCGCCGATCCCACTCCCCCAGCCGGTCCGGGGCCGTGTGGGCCGCCGCCACCCAGGGAAGCAAGCTCTGTCCGGCCTGATGAAGGCTCGACTCGAGGAACGACTGAAATTCATGACGATCCCGCACTTCACCATAGTGCCAGGCCGCTTCCAACCCAGCCGAATGAGCGAAGCCTCCGGAAGGAAAGGCGGAATCAGCCAGCTGCCAAACAAGCCATTCCTCACTCACCGGCAACGACATCGATAGCGGCTGGACACTGGGGTCAAGCCCCGTCTGAAGCGGGATCAGCATCGATCAGAACAAGCTATAGCGACGGCCCAGCGGGACCACCTTTGCCGGAGCACAGACCAACGCCTCACCATCAGCCAGAACCCGGTACGTTTCCGGCTCGACGGAGATCTTCGGCATCGCATCGTTCCACTTCATGTCTCGCTTAGTGAGTTTCCGACACCCACGCACCGCCTCGATTTGTTTGGTGAGACCGTAGCCGGCAGCGATGCCCTGATCCGCGCAAGCCTGGCTCACAAACGCCAGTGAAGTGCGGCCCGGAGCGATGCCAAAGCCGCCGAACATCGGCCGCATGTACACCGGCTGAGGCGTAGGGATGGACGCGTTTGGATCCCCCATCTGCGCCCAGGCAACCAAACCGCCCTTCACCACCATCTCCGGCTTGATCCCGAAGAAGGCAGGCTTCCACAGCACCAAATCCGCCAACTTGCCCACCTCGATGGAACCCACCAGGTGGCCGACCCCATGGGCGATGGCCGGATTGATGGTGTACTTGGACAGGTAGCGCTTGATCCGGGCGTTGTCCGAGCCGCCGGAATCCCCCGGCAGGATCCCTCTCTGCTGGCGCATCTTGTCAGCCGTTTGCCAGGTGCGAGCAATCACTTCGCCGATCCGCCCCATCGCCTGTGAATCACTGCTCATCATGCTGATGGCGCCGAGATCGTGCAGGATGTCCTCCGCGGCAATGGTCTCCCCTCGTATCCGGCTCTCGGCGAACGCCACGTCCTCCGGAAGCGAAGGATCCAGATGATGGCAGACCATGAGCATGTCGAGGTGCTCATCAATGGTGTTGACCGTGTAGGGACGGGTGGGGTTGGTCGAGCTCGGCAGGACATTGAGTTCGCCACAGATGCGAATGATGTCAGGAGCATGACCCCCGCCCGCACCCTCAGTGTGGTAGGTGTGGATGGTCCGGCCCCGAATCGCCCCAATGGTGGCCTCCACGAACCCCGACTCATTCAACGTGTCGGTATGGATGGTGACCTGAACATCGTGCTGGTCCGCTACGGTCAAGCAGCAGTCAATCGCAGCCGGCGAGGTTCCCCAATCCTCGTGCAGCTTGAGGCCGATCGCCCCTCCTAGAATCTGCTCCGGAAGCCCCGCTGGAAGAGATGTGTTTCCTTTTCCAGTGAACCCAAAGTTGAGAGGGAGACCATCGGTCGCTTCGAGCATCAGCCGAAGATGGAACGCGCCTGGAGTGCACGTGGTCGCGCACGTCCCGGTGGCGGGTCCAGTGCCCCCGCCGATCATCGTGGTGACTCCGGCGGCCACCGCCTCGTAAGCCTGTTGGGGACAGATGTAATGAATGTGGGTGTCAATGCCCCCGGCCGTCACCAGGAGCCCCTCGGCGGCGATCACCTCGGTCGTGACGCCAATGATCATGTTCTTGGCCACGCCGGCCATGACATCCGGATTGCCCGCCTTGCCCAAGCCCACAATCCGACCATTCTTGATGCCAATGTCAGCCTTGTAGATCCCGGTATAATCCAGGATCAGCGCATTCGTGAGAACACAATCCAGAGCTTCGGCCTGGGATACCCCCACCGCCTGTCCCATGCCTTCGCGAATCGTTTTCCCTCCGCCGAACTTGCACTCGTCGCCGTAGACGGTGGCATCCCGCTCCACGCGCGCGAACAGCTGAGTATCCCCCAACCGAACACGATCCCCAGTGGTGGGACCGAACATCTCGGCGTAGTTCGAACGTTTCATTACATGCGCCATGCTAGCCTCCCTTATTCGTTGCCAAAGCCCTGGGCGGTCACGCGGCCAAGCGCAGCCCTCAGATTCTCCTCCGACACTGGTCCTGAGGCCAGTCCGTTCCCGCCGCGAATGACGCGGCCTCCGGCGATCTCCACCAGGCGAACTGTCTTGGTCTCACCCGGCTCGAACCGGACCGCAGTGCCAGCCGGAATGTCGAGTCGCTTGCCATAGGAGGCGGTCCGATCAAACCGCAGCGAGGCATTGGTCTCAATAAAATGATAGTGGCTGCCCACCTGAATCGGTCGATCGCCCAAATTGGTCACGGCCACCGAAATCGTGCCCCGACCCTCATTGAGGGTGACCTCCCCTTCCTCGGCCACCACCTCGCCTGGCTCGCCAGCCACCTCGAGCGGCACCGCCTCGAAGGCGGTGAGCGGAGGGACGGGCAGAAAACTGCCATAGAGGGCCAAGGAGAGATCGCCGTTCTCGCTGGCGATCGGATGATGCACCGTGACCAGCTTGGTGCCATCCGGAAACGTTCCTTCGACCTGCACCTCCGCGACCATCTCCGGAACCCCGGCCAATACCTGATTGCGCCCCAGAAACCGCCTTCCTAGGCTCATCAGCTCGGCCACAGTTCGGTCTTCCCGGATAAATTCCAGGAGCTGGCTGGCAATCAAGGCCACCGATTCGGGATAATTAAGCCGAAGGCCACGCGCCAGGCGCTTCTGGGCGAGAGAGCCCGCCTGGTGCAGAATGAGCTTGTCGAGATCACGAGGAGAGAGGTGCATAGGAGAAGAATTACCACTTGCGGCTCAGAGGATCGCCGTCCAGCAGGGAGGGAAGAAAGCTCAGCAACTGGTGAATCTCCCGCCCCACATCCTCCGTTCGCTCTCCAGCAAAACGAAAGATCGACCCGTGAGGCAGAGGACTCGCCCCCGACAACAAGGATGGTCGCGCCACCACGGGACTCGCTGCGGCCGCTTTCAACAGCCGCGCGCTGGTCTCCGCCAAGGGGACGCCGAGCAGGGTTACCATAGCAAAGCAGTTATAACGGCCGAGCCGATGGTCTCCGGGCATGAGACCATCCTCATCCGAGAGTCGCAGGGCATCGGTGAACACACGTTCATCCCCGATCCAAACCTCGTTTCGGCTCTCGTAGCGAGTAAATTCCCATCGTTCGCCGCAGGCGGAACGACCGGCCGAGAACCAATCCACGAGCACCAGCCCGGCGGTCGGATGCAAATGAAAGTCCTGACGCTGGCTGTACAAGGAATCAGCGAAAGCCTGCACCGGGTCCGGAACCATCACGAGCAGGGAGTTCTCTTCGAGCTGGGCTTGAATTTCGCAGCTGCAGGGTCGATCCAGCGGATTCCGATAGACCTTGGTTGAAGACTGGGTGCTGAGGAAGCATCGGGACCGCTGCCCCACGCGAAGTTTCATGCGCGTCTGGTCCCCGGCCACCAACCCGCCCCCAAAACTGCTCAGGTAGGCCCACACGCTGGGTCCGCGGGGGCGCGCCACCAGAACTTTGAGAGGATTCACCGCCCATACCGAAGTTGCCGCGCTCTGCCCAAACACCAGATCCACCTCAAGCCCGCCTTCCCCTGCATCCAGCGGGCGCGTTCTCAAGAGGTCAGGTGCCAGGCTCATACCGTCAGGTGTTCCTTTACAATGGTGTCATTCAGGGCCGAGATCGGGCCGTCGGCGACCACTGAGCCCCTGTCCATGATGCAGAAGGCATCCCCCACGCTCACGCAGAAATCCAGATATTGCTCGACCAGCAAGATGCTCATCCGACCCTCACGTTTGATTTTGATCAGGGTCTCACCGATCTGGTCAATGATGTTCGGTTGGATTCCCTCGGTCGGCTCGTCCAGAATGAGCACCTTGGGGTCGGTCAGCAGGGCGCGGGCGATGGCGAGCTGCTGCTGCTGACCGCCGCTCAGGACACCGCCCTTCCTTTGCAGCATCTCCTTCAGAACGGGAAATAGCTCCAGCACGCGATCCACCTGACCATTGGGCTTGCTGCCCCGAACAACGAGACTCAACTTGAGATTCTCCCAAACCGTAAGCTGCGGAAAGATGTCCCGTCCCTGGGGGACGTAACCAATTCCTAGGCGCGAACATTCCTCGGGCTTCAGCCCCCCAATCTCCTGTCCCGCCAAACGCACGGAGCCGCTTTCGGGACGAACCAGGCCGATGATGCTCTTCAGAGTCGTGGTCTTCCCGACACCATTCCGGCCCATCAGGCAGACCAGGCTCTTCTCGGGAACGGTCAGATTCACCCCTCGAAGGATCCGGCTGCCATCGTACGAAACATGGATGTCTTGGAGTGTCAACATGCGGCTAATTCCGATCCTTCTTCTTGCGACCCAGATACACTTCGATCACCCGCTCGTCATTCTGCACCTGGTCGACGGTTCCCTCACAGAGCACGGAGCCTTGGTGAAGGACGGTCACTTTGCGGGCGATTTGACGGACGAACACCATGTCGTGTTCGATGACAATCACGCTATGCTTGCCCGCCAGAGAAAGCAGCAACTCGCCAGTCTTGGCGGTTTCCTCATCCGTCATCCCGGCAGCCGGCTCGTCCACCAGGAGCAGTTTGGGTTCCTGGGCCAGCAACATACCGATCTCGAGCCACTGCTTCTGCCCATGGGAGAGTGATCCGGCCTGGTCATGCTGGCGCGAGGTCAAACCCACGATCTCGAGGACTTCCTGAATTCTGTCCCGTTTGGCGGGAGTGATCCGCGAGAAAAGGGTGCTCCAAACACTGCGAGTCCCCGCCAGCGACAACCACAGGTTTTCGAACACCGTGTGATCCACATAGACGGACGGAGTTTGGAATTTGCGGCCGATGCCGAGGCGGTTGATCTGGTATTCATTGAGCGCCGTCAGGTCAATGTTGCGCTCGTACTCGAGCGTGCCTGTGTCCGGCTGCGTCCGCCCCGTGATCAGATCCAGCATGGTGCTTTTGCCGGCCCCGTTGGGTCCGATAATCACCCGGAGCTCGCCCTCATCCATGTAAAAGTTGAGGTCGTTGATGGCCTTGAAACCATCGAAGGTCTTGTTGACGCCCTCGAGGGACAGGATGAATTCCTTTTTCATTTCTTGGGCGCCGCCTCCAGGCCGACGGTTTTGGTGGAGCCGACTCCGGGCGAGCCGGGGGTGGCGGTGGCGGAGCGGTCCCAGAATCGCTTCTTCAAAGCGGCCAGCTGCTCCGGAATCCCGATAATCCCCTTCGGCATGAACAGCGTGGAGAAGATAAACAGTCCGCCGAGAACATAGAGCCACTGCTCCGCGAAGGCCCGCGTGGCATAGCTCTTCAAGGCGTTGACCCCAATGGCACCCAGGATCGGGCCCAGCAGATTGCCTCGGCCACCGACCGCGCACCACACGACAGTCTCCAGAGACTTTTCAGGCGCCATGTCGCTGGGGTTGATGATGCCTACCTGAGGAACATAGAGCGCCCCGCCAAGCCCAGCGATGACGGCAGCCAGAACGAAAACGAAGAGCTTAAAATGGGCGGTGGCATAACCTGAGAACAGCACTCGATTCTCGCTGTCGCGCACCGCCCGCTGAATCAAGCCGAACTGGGTAGAGGTGAGCCACCGGCACAGCAGGTACACGCCCAACAGCAGCAGGCCGGAGGCGATATAAAGCCATCGCTGAGTGGAAGCCGAGTGGATGTCGTAGCCGAGAATGGTCTTGAAATCCGTGAGGCCGTTGTTTCCGCCAAACGTAAAGTCGTTCCGAAAGAACATCAGTGTCGCCGCATAGGTGAGCGCCTGGCTCAGTATGGAGAAATACACGCCCTTGATACGGGAACGGAAGGCGAGGAAGCCGAAGATCAAGGCCACCAAGGCCGGCACCCAGATGACCGCCGCGGCGGCGAACCAGAAGCTCTTGAAGGGAATCCAATGCGGGGGCAGCCCGCCCGTCTCTGGAAACCGAGCCGGAAACTCGAGGAACACCATGAAGTCCGGGATGTCGGCCTTGTATTGTCCCAACTTCCCGATCATGAGCATGAGATGCATGCCCAGCGCGTAGCCGCCCAGAGAGAAAAACAGGCACTGGCCGAGGCTCAGCAAGCCCGTGTAGCCCCACAGCAGATTGACCCCGATGGCGAGCACCGCGTAGCAGAGGTACTTGCCATAAAGGTTGATCGAAAAATTGCTGATGTGGAAGAAGCTGTCCGGAGCGGGGAATAGATTCAGGCAGGGCACGACTACCAACCCAATCACCGCGCACAGCGCGATCCAGAAACACTCGCGAGGTTTGAAGGTGGAGTTCATGTGTTAACCCTCCAAACTCCGAGAGCGGGTTACAAAAAGACCGGCTGGCCGCCATTGGAGGAACAGGATAATGGCGGCCAGCACGGTAATCTTGCCCATCACGGCACCAAGCCACGGTTGCAAGATCTGATCGGTAACACCCACTCCGAGGGCGGCGGAGACGGTGCCCACAAGATTGCCCACGCCGCCGAGAACGACGACCATGAAACAATCGACAATGTAGCTCTGACCCAGACTGGGGCCGACATTGCTAATCTGGGAAAGGCAGGCCCCCGCCATCCCGGCAAGTCCAGAGCCGAAAGCAAAAGTCATCATGTTGACCCGAGCGGTCCGCACTCCCAAGGCCGAGGCCATGGCCCGGTTCTGCATCACCGCTCGAATCTGGAGCCCCAGGGAAGTCCGGGTGAGAAGCAAATACGTCAGCAGCACGACAAAAACCGCAAATCCGATCACGAACAGACGATTGTAGGCAAACAACACGTCCTGCACCACAAAGCTGCCGCTGAGCCAGCGCGGCGAATTCATCTGCACATTGGCGGCTCCGAACAAATGACGAATCAACTGTTGCAACACCAAACTCACACCCCAGGTCGCCAGCAACGATTCCAATGGGCGTTTGTAGAGAAACCGGATGATCGAGCGTTCCAGAAAGAGCCCCAGCGCAGCAGCGACCAGAAATGAGAGCACCAGGGCCGCGAGAAAGTAGAAGTCGAATCCGGTCGTCCCCACGTCGAACCATTTGCGAAACAGGTTCTGACTGACATAAGCAGTGTAGGCCCCGATCATCATGACCTCACCGTGGGCCATGTTGATGATGCCCATCAGGCCGAACGTGATCGCCAAACCAAGGGCGGCCACCAATAGAACCGCCGAAAGGCTGAGGCCGCGAAACGCGGTTCCAACCAGGTTTCCCCAAGCCACGTAATAGTTAATCAGAACTATCGATTCGCGGGCCGCTTGCGGCGTCGCCGTCCCCCAACGGGCGGGATCCTGTTTGGCTTCAGTCTCCACCTTCTGAAGAAAGGCCAGGGAAGCGATGCTGCGCATCTCGCCCAGCTTGTTCAGCGACTCCACCCGGTCCGCCTCGTTGGTGCTGACTATCCGGGTCAAGTGTATCGCCTCCGTCAGCGCTCGCTTCACATCGGAGTCAGTCTCCTTTTCGAAGCGGCTCTGAAAGTAGGGGAGGTATTCGAGATTCTGTTCCTGGCCTAGCTTCGTGATGGCATCCCGACGCATCTTCGCGTCGGGGTTCACAACCGCCAGCAGATCGAGGGTTGTCTTGATGGCCTTGCGCAGCTTGGAAGTGGTATCGACCGCGGTCCAGTCGGAAGCGAGAAACGCCAGCGGCTGGCCGTTAGCGCCCGAGATCGCGGCACCATCCTCCACCCGAAGCCCCTTGGCCTGGCCATCGGCATCGACCTGGGCATCCAGAAGAAAGGGGATTTTCGTGTCGTTGGTCTCGAGGATGAAGATGCCACCCTGCCTCCAGGCGGCCAACACGACACCTACAACGGGGTCCGTCGACTCAGCCAAGGCTTTGATCTTCTGAGTTTGCTCGGCGACATCCTCCGAGAGGATTGCCGAAACCAGATCCTTCCGGACGCTGGAGGGTGGGCTAGCCGCCTGACCCACCAACGGGACCGAGGACCCAATCAGCGAGGCGCACATGAGAAGGCCAAGCGCCAACAATCGCGAGGGGGCGAGCGGTCCCACCCGGCGAGGAACAAAAGGCAGAGCCCCGAGCCACCCCATCGCAACGGCCTGCAAGATGGGAGACCCGACGCTCCGCAAAATTCGTGGAAAATTTATCATCCGAGAGAGGCGGGAGTGGCCCTGCTACCGGCAGAGTCCACTCCCGCAAATGCACCAACACTATGGTTATCCAATTCGAACCTAGCTAACTGGTCTGTCTTGGCGGAAGCAGTCTATTCTTACTTCGGGAGGAACTTCTCGCTGAACGGCTCGCCAGCTACCGCTCCGAGAGATTTGATGATCTTGAACTGACCCGTGGCCAAGGTTTCCCCGATGAAGACCGGGTTGATCAGGTGATGATTCTCCTGCATCGTGACTTCGCCGGCAGGTCCCTTGAACTTCTGGCCGATGAGAGCGGTCCGGACCGCATCCACTTCGAACGTGCCAGCCTTCTCGACCGCTTGCTTCCACAGATAAACTCCCATGCGCGAGAGGTTCATCGGGCTGCAGGTGACGCGGCCCTTGGGGTCGACGCCGCTGACCTTGTAGTCCACACCGGTCACGACCGGCTTCTTGATCCACTTCATGAAGTCACCCACGAACTTTTGATTCTCGGGAGTCTTCAGAGACATGAAGTAGGTCCAGCAGCCGAAGTGTCCAACCAGGTCCTTGGCCGGCAGGCCGCGGAACTCGTCTTCAGAGATGGAGAAGGACACTACCGGGCAGTTTTCGGAGGTCAGGCCGGCGTTGGCAAACTCCTTGAAGAAGGGAATGTTGGTATCCCCGTTCAGGGTGCTGATCACGCAGGCGCCGCCGCCTGCAGAGAACTTCTTGATGGCCGCCACGATCGTCTGGTAGTCGGTATGGCCGAAGGGAGTGTAGATCTCGATGATGTCAGCGTCGGGAATTCCCTTGGCTTTCAGATACTGCTTCAGGATCTTGTTCGTAGTCCGGGGATAGACGTAGTCGGAGCCAAGCAAGTAGAACTTCTTCTTGCCTTCACCGAGCATGTAGTCGACCGAAGGCACGGCCTGCTGATTCACGGCTTCAGCGGTGTAGAAGATGTTCTTCGACAGCTCTTCGCCCTCGTATTGCACCGGGTAGAACAGCAGCCCGTTGGCCTGTTCGAAGACCGGCAACACAGACTTGCGGCTGACGGAGGTCCAGCAGCCGAACACGGCCGAGACTTTGTCCTTTTCGAGAAGCTGTCGGGCCTTCTCAGCGAACAAAGGCCAGTTCGAAGCCGGGTCAACGACCACAGGTTCGATCATCTTGCCGAGCACGCCGCCCGATTTGTTGATCTCGTCAAAGGTGAAGAGCAGAACATCCTTGAGGGATGTTTCGCTGATGGCCATCGTGCCGCTCAACGAGTGAAGCACGCCGACTTTGACGGTTTCCGCGGCCGAAGCTTTGGAGACCACCATCGCCAGCACGGCGGAGGCGAACAATTTCCAGAGGGTAGGTTTCATGATAGAGAGGACTAATTGGTTGTTTGTCAGAGGACTTGGGAGTCGAGATTAGAACAGGTAGGACACGCCGGCGCCCACGATCACACGATCCGTCTTGCCATCGAATCCACCATCATAGGAGGTGGTGTCGTAGCGAACTTCAGGCTGAACCTTGATGTTCGGAGTCGGGCGCCAGTTGAAGGTGAGTGTCAAGCTGGCAAGGTTGCCGTCCGCCTCGGTGGACGTGATCGCGCTGCCCGCGCGTCCGCCGACCAAGATGCCTTTCAGACCGCCGCCATCGGGATCAGACAGATACTCGCCGCGCAGAGCGATTCCGAACTTCGGAGTGAAGTCATAGGTGACCCATGCGCCTGCGGACATCAGTTCAGATGAGGCGCCGGGCGGGTTGAAGTGGAAGTAGTCGAGCTCGAGCCCGAGGCCGAACTTCTCGGTCATCTGACGGCCTGCGAGGATCGATCCGCCTTTGACGGTCTGCGAGCTGCTCTCGTCGCCGCCGAAGCCAATCAGGTTGATCCACGTCTTGCTGTCAGGCTTGAGCCCCAGGCTCGCCATCGCGGTCTTGCCATTGTTGCCGTCCACGGCTCCGGCATACATGCCGTTCTGCACGCGAACCTTGAGATCCATCCAATCGGTGAAGGTATAACCCAGTTGAACACCAGCGGAGGGGCCGTTGCCCGTGTAGTACCACTGATAGCCTTGGGAGAAATTCGCGTTCGCCGCACCACCATCGCCCGACTCATAGTTGAGCAGCGAGATCAGCTGACCGGCCTTGATGTTCAATCCGGTGCCCAGCGGGGCATTCACTTCCACGTAGGCTTCGCGCAAGGCCTCGAGACCCTGAAGCTCGCCGCCGGTGTTCACAGCATTGGCATTCTCACCGAAGATCAAAGAAGCCCGGTAACCCGCATCCCAATCGGAGCCGCTACGCTCGACCGCCGGACTGGCGATGGTGAGCTTAACCTTGTTGATCGAGAAGGAATTGTGGCGCTGGTTCCAGAGATAGCCGTCGGAGACATTGTCCTTGGGAGTCCGGGTGTCGTAGAAATAGGACGCGGTGACGAAGCCGCTGATCATCATCTCGGACATCGCCTTGATGGGCATCGCTGGGGAAGCGTCGCCGCTGGGCATGATGCCCTCTTTTTGCGCCATCGCCTCCAAGGCTTCTAGACGCTTGCGAAGATCCACGTTCTCTTTCTCGAGCTGGTCGAGTTTTCCGGTTTCTTGCCCCATCGCAAGGGAAGCTCCGCTGGCCAGCAGTGTCCCGAGCAAAAGGGTTCGATGTTTGGGTCGGTTACGAAATGGTTTTTTGTTCATGCGCCGGGGCTAGAACAGTTGCCATGCCGGAACCTGCCAGACGTTAATGAAATCTATCTATTCTATGAATGAATGATTTGTGAACTCAGCACCATTGCCGCGTGTACACGAGAGGATCGCCGAGTGAGACCAAGAATGATTGGAGGAAAACCGGAGGCCAAAAAAGGGTCAGAGGGGCCTCCGAGCACTCATGTGAAAAATCTCTTCAGCCGGAATTGCTGCCTGTTCTTGGTGAACTTTATTCAAGTTGTCCAATTGAAGCCATGAATCCAAAAGATAGATGCACTGAAAGCGGGTTGTTGATGAACGACCTAGTCGTTGTATCCTTCTTCGCCATGTTCAGCCAGATCCAGACCCACCGTTTCGGTCTCGGGATCGACCCGCAGGCTCCCAACCACCGCTCCCACGAGATAGAAGATCACCACCGTGCCTACCACGGAGAGCAGCAGCACGATACTTCCGGCCTTGACCTGCTCGAGCCATAGAGTTTTTCCGACAAATTCCTTCAGATAAGGGGCATCCAGGTTGGCATTGGCCGCTGGCGTGGCGAACACCCCGGCGAGGAGCGTTCCCAAAGTACCGCCGACCGCATGAACTCCGAAGGTGTCCAGGGAATCATCGTAACCCAACCGCGCCTTAAGCTTGCTGCACGCCAAGAAGGTCGCCACGCCAGCCAGAACACCTATCAAGACAGCACTGTTGGCGGTCACGAAGCCGCTCGCCGGGGTGATGGTCGCCAGCCCTGCGACCGCTCCGGAACAAAGACCCAGGATGCTGGGCTTGCCACGAAGTGCATACTCAATCACCGCCCAGGTCACCCCGCCCGCAGCGGCCGAGAGTGTCGTGGCCACAAACGCATTGGCCGCGATAGCATCGGCAGCAACCGCGCTGCCGGCGTTAAAGCCATACCATCCCACCCACAGCATTCCGGTGCCGATGGCGCACAGCACCATGCTGTGTGGAGGCATCGGCTCCCGGCCATGTCCCAGCCGCTTGCCCAGCAGGATGCACAGGACCAACGCGGACCACCCGGAGGTCATGTGGACCACAATGCCACCCGCGAAATCGATGCCTTTGATCGCCGCCGATGGATTCCAGAGCCCGTTCATCCAGCCCCCCACCCCCCACAGCATGTGGGCCGTGGGAAAATAAACGATAAACATCCACAGGACGCAAAAAAGGATCACGGCGGAAAACTTCATGCGCTCAGCAATCGCTCCCACAATCAACGCCGGGGTGATAATGGCGAACATCATCTGGTAGATGGCGTAGATGTTATGCGAGACCCAGACGCCGTAGTCGGCGTTGGGCGTGGCATCGACCCCGCGAAAAAACGCAAAATCCAACCCTCCCAAAAGGGCGTTACCCTTCGAGAAGCACAGGCTGTAGCCCACCGCCCACCACAGGAGCGGAACGAGACAAGCCAGTCCCAGGCACTGAGCCACCACCGACAGCACGTTCTTGCGACGAACCAGGCCGCCATAGAACAGCGCCAACCCCGGCAAGGTCATGAACAGCACGAGGGCCGAGGACATCATCATCCACGCGTTGTGCCCGGGTCCGGCCACATTGACCGCTGTGTTCTCACTGCGGGGGCCGTTCCGTAGATACGCTTCCGTGTCAGCGATACGCTGGGCGGGCGGGGGCTCGGCCGCCGTCACAGTAACCGGCGAAGAGAGCATGAAACACAAGCTGAGCAACCAATAGGCGAGGCGAAGTTGAGTCATGGGGAGAGGGGTTGGGGATTCGCGTCAGGGTCAAGGGTCAACGGTCAAGGGCGCAGCGGATCACACGTGGAAACTAGACAGCTTGCTCACCGCGTTCTTCGGTCCGAATACGGATAGCCTCCACCACGGGGGACACGAACACCTTGCCGTCTCCAATCTTCCCGGTCTTGGCAGCCACGACGATCGCCTGAACGACGCTGTCCACCTGATCGTCGCTGACCACCAACTCGAGCTTGGTCTTGGGAACAAAGTCGACGGTGTATTCGCTCCCGCGGTAAATCTCCGTGTGCCCTTTCTGACGCCCGAATCCTTTCACTTCGGTGGTCGTCATCCCTCGAATCCCCAGCTCCTGGAGGGCATCTTTCACTTCTTCCAACTTAAACGGTTTGATGATGGCTTCGATCTTCTTCATAGCGACTCGGGTCCATACCCGTTCCACATCAGGAGCTTGAGTCCGTTAGGGTCGGGTTTGCGACAGATTGCCCAGTCAGAATGAAAGCTGCAATTGATTTCGATGAATGATGTGAATTCAAGGGGAAGGTCTCGGGAGAGCGGCTCCCCCTTGGGGTCCCTTCCGTGTCATCTGGGAGATCCGTGGTTATACAGTGGTTGAGACGGAACCGACGGCCCTACGCCGGGCTTTCAGCCCTCGATGGCGGGAACGATAGTTACCTGGGGTTCTTCACCCCAGGCTGGGATGGGACGCACCGTTGGTGCTGAGGAGGCCCGCGTCATCGCCAACGACACGTCACTAGAGTCGTCCATGCTGGACGTTCCCCCGGTCCCCAGCGCAGCGGAAGTTCCTTCACCCTTCCCTCTTCCCACGCCTCCTGGGCCGAGACGGCCCACGCTACACACAAAAAAAAGAGAGCGGGGGGAAAACCCCTCCCGCTCCCAGATGCGGAGGATGAAATTGGAATCAGAGCCAGCGGAAGCGGAAGCTCCCGACGACACGAACATCGCGATGCGGGTTCGTGGACTCGGTGTCCTCATCGTTTCTCAGGATGAAATCAAACCGGCCCGTGGCAAGCTTGTTAACCGGGTCGAGCACATCGATAGTGAAAGTGCCACCCGGCCCACTCCCATTGCCGTTGTAAGCCGAATAACTGTCGGTGGTCGGCGAGAACAGGGAACCATGGGTGTGAGTCAGATTCACGAGTCCGTTGGCGGAGCTGCCTGAAATCGTCACAGCACCCAGCGTCCGCGCCACGATTCGGGTGAAGATGAGTTGCTTGGTGTCGATCGAGGTCAACGTATTGGCAAAGATCGACCCGCCGAATGACAAGGTGGGAGCTACTGAACCATCCTCGCTTCCCGCGTCATAGCCGGCTCCCTGAAGCAGATTCGTCGGCACATTGATCAAGGTGCTGCCCATAGTATACTTGAGGAAGACTGGACCGGATGCCGGAATGGCGTTCGGGTCCGGCTTGTCAGTCAGGGTTAGCACTGCCGTGTTTGGTTCACCCAGGCTCGCCCCGCCGGTCGCCTCCGTCAGAGTCAAGTTGACGGTCTCGCTCGAATCGACCAGAGCATCCATGGCAACCGCCAGATTTACGGTTTTGTTGGTTTCTCCGGCCGCGAACACCAGATTGGTCGAGACTTCGGTGTAATCAGTTCCCGCCGTGGCTGTCCCCGCGGAGCTACCGAGGTGCACCGTGACGCCGCTCGCCAGTCCACCGCTGCGGAATACCTTGATGATGGCATTGGTTCCCTCGGTTCCGGAATAGGTCGCGGCCGACAACTTGATGGTCCCACCCGCATCATTATCCACGATGGTCACCACCGTATTCGTGATGGTGCCCAGCTGCACTCCCGATTGCGGATTGAACAGGTTCACTTCAAAGGTCTCGTCCTCTTCATCCAACGTGTCGTTGGCGATCGGGATCGTGATCGTTCGCGACGCGACACCCACTGCGAAGGCCAACGTGCCGTTGGTTCCTCGGTAGTCATTGGTGCTGATCGCCGTTCCGTTGGTCGTCGCAAAGTCCACGGCCACCGCTGTGATCAA
>JAEUHE010000135.1 GCA_016793885.1 Verrucomicrobiales bacterium | reverse complement strand
TGTAGTGCAAAATCAATTCTGAGAACAAAAGGGCTTGGAATTGGTTGACACAATTTTGTGTTGGTTGTCCCGAACGGAGATCCATTGCTGGCAGCGGAGCCAGTTTTCCACAATGAAACGCCAACCGGCGTTGAGGCTGTGGCGATCGTGTTTGGGCATGCATTGAGCAAACTGCCAGAACTGCTCAAAAACTTCACGGAAAATACGAGCCCTGGCGGCACCATGGATTTGGAGGTGGCGTTGAGGGTCGTGATAAACCTGGCAGGGGGTTAAGCCACCGAGGCTGCGAAGCCTTCGGTGGTTGAGTTGATGGGTGGCAAGCTCGACCTCTAAGGTCATGGGCAGGTCCTTGGTCAGCACCTTCATCCGCCGATGATCCAGAGTTGCTTTGAGGTCGCGCATGCCGCGTTCCATTGATCCGTTGTAACGGGGGTATCCGGGTGGACTATTGAGGGGAAGCACTCGATGCCGTTCCAGCACCTCATCCACGGCCTGACAGTTCAGCGGAGACCCCAAGTCCCGTTTGAGGAACATCGGAGGTCCTTCGGTTCGGAACATCCGATCCAGGTAGAGTGCGATGCGTGTCCCTTCCTCTCGGGCTTGGACCAAGGGGCTGGGCAGTTGGTACTTCGAGGCCAGATCGCGCAGGGGCGTGATCTTGGTTCTCTCTGGGCCATACTCGGTGGTGTCGATGCTCCAAGCGACGCCTGGCTTAAGCCATTGAATGCGCTTCATGTCATCGGTTTTGTTTTCGCGTTCCTGAGCGACCAGCTCTTGAAAGTCGCGCCGGGAAATGAACTCCGACCATTGCTGGTAAAGAGCTCCCGTGCCTGCGGTGCGTTGCCGGCCGTGCGCTAGGCCTTTGACATCCTTCTGTAGCTGCGAGCCCTTTGGCGGTTTCTTCTTCTTAGGGCCGGCCTTTTCCAGAAGAGCTTTTCCGGCTTTACCCCGAGCGCGCCAGCGAAGCACCGTGGCGCACGGGATGAGCCGGTAGCAAAGCTCTCTCCAGGTAAACTCTCTACGAGCTTCCTCGAGTCGCTCTAGGATACGCGGTATCATTTGGAGTTTTTTTTAGTGGAGGAGCCGGACGAATCCGACTCCTCCATTTGCTGGATCAGAGCACGAAGCTCTTCACGTTCCTCATACAGGCGAACCTTCCTCTCCAGTTCCTGAACCCGATTTTGGAGTTGTTGCTGGTCGGGATCCGTCACCGAGGCCGGACGCCCCCTGGGTTGGTCCTCCAGGGAAAGCAGCAGGGCTTTGAGGGCTCGCTTCTCCCACTTGTAATACGCCTGGCGGGAGATGCCCAATTGCCGAGCCGCCTCCTGGGCTGTGAGTTGGCCAGCCCGGACCTGCAGGATCAAGCTGGCTCGATGTTGGGAGGGACTCATCGACTAGGCTTTTGCCGCAACTTCCTCCTTCTGGGCAAGCTGGATCTGCTCCAGTCGAGCCGAGAGTTTTCGGGTGTTGAGGCGCTGCTGGCGATGGCTCAAGAGCGCCTGGAGTCGAGGGCTGAGTGCCTCCCCCTTGGCCAGGTTCACTCGGGCCTCCAGCGCTTGGAGCATCCCCTCCATGGCCCGGCGTTGCCAGTATTGAAAGGTCATGGAGTTGATCTGCATTTGACGGCACACCTCCGAGGGCTTGCACCGCTCGGTCCAAACCGCCAGGACTGCTTGGGCTTTCTCCGTCGCCGAGAACGACTGGGCTAGCTGGCGTCTGGTTTTGTTCGCGTTTGAGGTCGTAGACGAGTTCTTGGTTTTCGTTTCCATTGTCGATCGAGAGTTTGAGTTTTCCTTTTTCGGCCCGGAGGATTACCGACTGTCCTTCCATACGGCCGACCATGTAGAAGGGAGCTCTGGGTTGGCCACGCAAGGCTATCTCCAGAAGATTTTCCTGAATGCCTGCCTCCATCGTTTTGCGGAGCTGGGAGGCAATCTCGAAGAAGCGATCCGCAGGGCAGAGGCCTTCAATCCCCTGGTGCGGTCGCTTGTGGTTGTAGTACTTCACCCATAGTTTGATTCGTTCCCGCGCTGACTCGAAGCTTTCAAACTGAGCTCGAGAGAGGAACTCTTGCCAGATGCTTTCCCAGAAGCGTTCGATCTTGCCCAAGGTCATGGGGTGATGTGGCCGGGATTTGAAGTGATGGGTCCCGTTCTTTTTCATCTCCGCCTGGAAGCGAGTGGTTCCACGCCAGTTGACATACTCACGCCCGTTGTCGGTGAGCATCTCCTTGGGTGGTTGATACTCGCCGGCCGCGACACGAAAGACTTCGAGCACGTTTTCGGCGGTGTGGCTACGGAAGAGGTCAGCTCCCACGATGTAACGGGAGTAGTCGTCCATAAACCCAATGATGTAGGCGTTCTTGCCTCCCAGCCGGAAGGTGAAGATATCCGTCTGCCACATCTGATTGGGTGTGGCCCGCTCGAAGAAGCGGGGCCGTGTCATGTTGCGCCGAGGTTTGGGCGGGCTTTTTACCAACCCCTCCTCGTGAAGGGTTTGGCGGACGGTCTCACTACTGGCGGGTAAAAAAAAGATCCGCCGCAAGAGTTGGGAGATCCGTTTGACGCCCCGGCTGGGTTCCTCCTTTTTCAACTCCACGATCTTGTCCCGAACGGCCTCGGGGAGTTGATTGGCACCGGGTCGACGGGGACGGTCCTTGAGCCCCTCCTCCCCTTCCTTGCGATAGCGGACGAGCCACTTGTTCAAGGCCGCTTTACTGATGTCCATCTCCTCCGCCACGAGCTCTTGGGAGAAACCTTCCTCCAGATGGAGCTTCACCGCTCGCAGTCGTTGCTCGAAGGGGCGGCGCGAATTTTTTTTCGCGGTTCCCCCCCTAGGGGGGGAGGTGTTCTTCTTCCTGTCTACTGGTTCATTATCACTCATGTTGACACTTCTCTCTTATTGAAGTGTCAACCAATTACCTGCTTAACTCGTTCTCATGAACTGGTCGTTAGCACA
>JAEUHE010000134.1 GCA_016793885.1 Verrucomicrobiales bacterium | reverse complement strand
CCACTTCTGCAAAGTAGCCTTCCCTCCTATACCATACTTGCGCCCACAGTCGGTATAATTGATTTCTCCCTTTTCCAGCTCCCGAACAATCTGCATTTTAAAGGCCTCACTGTATCGGGTTGCACCCTTCACTCCATTCGCCTTTTCGTTCATAGAGTGACAACCTATTTCAGGACAAGACCGAACCACCTAACACCTAACACCTACCACCTAACACCCGCAACCACCTTGGCTCCCTCCTCCAATTCTGTAAGAATTCCTTACGCTTTACGTCCAATCCATTCGGGGAATCTACGGAGCCGTTTTGTCTCAGTCGAGTTGCAAGATCTTCTTCTGTAGTTGGTTCGGTAATGAGTCCCGAGGTTGGCAGCAAACCAGCTTATTTGGGATGTCATATGAAGTATAACAAAACTATCGTTCTGAGCACCGCAGCGATGTTGGCTTTTGTGTCCCCGTCGTTTGCGAAAAACATCACGATTAACGACACCCAGACCCAGAACTCAGCTAGTTGGGGTGCTGGCGGTAAGGGACTAGGTGAGGAAGACCAGGAAACGGAAGTCGGCACCCTCGGCAACCAGAGCTGGGACCTGGAAGCATTTACCTTGAATGGACACTCCTTGAAGATCTACTCGGGCTACGATTTGCTGAACGGCAATGATCCGTACGGGCTGGGCGACATCTTCATCGGGCGCGGAAACGTCGCCAAGTATAAGAGCAGCGATTACACTGGAACCGACGGCCAGATCAACGGGATCAACAACAACAGTCAGTTCAAGTACGACTACGTTATCCATTTCAACAACCGCTCGGGCACCACGATCGGTGGCGGCAGCTACGATGTGTATCAGTTGAGCGGCCTGAGTTCGGAACTGTTGGACGAGACGGTGTTCAAAGGCCTGTCGAATCCCTACAAACTCAACACGGAACGTTCCCAGGGGTTGGTGAAGGTTGGGAGTGGCATCATGACGGTCGTCGAAGACTCCACGGCCACGCTGACGCTCGAGGATGGCACTCAAGTCACCGGCGGCAAGCACTACATCGGTGAAGTGGATCTGTTGAGCTCCGGCGTTAAGCTCTCCCAGACCGACGACAATCTGTTTCACCTGACCATGGCGTGCGGTAACGACAGCCTGGTTGGCCGTGTTCCTGATGGCGGCGCGACCCTCTCGCTGCTCGGCTTCGCGGTCTCGGGTCTCTCGCTCCTCTCCCGGCGCGTGAGCCGCAAGAGCTAACTCCATCGGAGGTTTGCACTAGCCCGCCGACTTCGGTCGGCGGGCTTTTTTTGTGGGGTCAGGTCGAGACCGCTCTGGGGCGGGCCAGTCGGCCAGCCAGCCAGGTTTCGGCTATCACAAAGCAGAGTCCGGCGGCCATCAGCCACCGCCACAGCTTTTGCCGATTTTCAAGTTCAGCACCCGCCAGAATGCGGCGCTGTTCCTCCTGTTCCGGGGCAGTGGTGGTTCCCTGCTTCTTCGCCAGAGGCAACAGCAGCTTCTCGAATGGATCCAGCCCAAGTGGGCTGGTTCGGCTCTCCTCCGGAGGGAGGTTGACCGCGATCTTCAGGTTGGCGTCCTTGACCACGTAAACGCCAGGCAGGTTTGCCTCGCCAAACTGGCTGCCTACCCACTTCACTTCGGTCCCGTCTGGCTTGGTGATGGTGCGTGACGGCTGATCCGAGGCGATGGGCAGGGGGATTGCCTCTCCTACGATGGCTTGGGCGGAGGTTGTTCGGAGCGGACGACTGCGATCCATCACCGAATACAGAAACGGGACGAACTTGGTGGATAGGGCCAGTTGGCTGTCTGCGGGCGCCCATCCCGAAGTCATCACCAAGACCGTGCCTTTCCCGAGCGGAATCTCCACAATCGCGGGGGAGTCATTGTCGAATGAGGCGATCACCTTGGCCTGGGCAGGGAGATCCGCCGGACGCCAGTGGCGATGTTTCCAAAAATGAATTTTCGTGAAGTCGTTAAACCGACTGTCCGCGAAGGAAGCAAACAGAGGGTTCTGAAAGTCGATCTGGCTGAGAAGATGGAAGTTGCGCCGAGGTGCCTCCTGAAGAGTGATTTCTCCCGTGCCGAGCAGGGTGGCCAATCCTCGAGAAGCGGCGGCGTTGGGGAGGGCGTAGATCAGCGTTCTTCCAGCCTCCACCAGGGGACGCAAGGCCTGTGCTTGAGTGTCGTCCAGAACCGAGGTGGCCACCATCAACGCGATCTCTTCGGAGGGCGGGAACGTGAGCGGCTCGCCTGGTTTCCTCTGGATCCACTGAAACTCGCGCAGGCGCGTCTCGGTGAAGACTCTTTGGAGATAATAGAGCGACTGGTTCGGGTCGGTTCCCGCGTCGGTGCCGAGATAGAGGAGTTGCAGTTTTTCCCGCGGCGGGGGAAACCACTGCAGGGCGTTGTCAAAAGGGGCATCATCGCCCTGGAGCTGCAGCCGGGTGACCTGAGTCCCCGTGGTGGGGATGCTGATGGTTCGGCTTTGGCCGGGCGGCACATAGACCTCCAGGGAGGTGGGCGAATTGCTCGAAGACCCTTGAACCTCGACCCGGAACTGCTCCCGCTGAGCCTCCGGAGTATTGGTGATCCGGCAGCGGAGGTTCGCCTCCCCGGTCATGGACTCTTCCTCTCCGAGCTGGGGCAGGAGCTGAATACCCGCGTTGGTTGGCTTTTTGGCAACGACGGGACGGATGTCGATCTCCAGCCCCTTGGGCCACTCGTGGCCCTGCAGCCCGTTGAGGTGAGAGCCTTCCGCCAGATCGCTGATCAACCAGAGACGGTGGAGGGCCTGTCCTGCGCCGTCGCGTCCTTGATCCCGGCCGCCGGTTTCGAATCCTTCACTCACGGCAATCAACGCTGAACCGAGAGCCGCGCTGCCCCATCCTGGCTTGATCGTGGTTAACGCTTGCCGGAATCGGGTGGAGCGCTCCGTGGCCGGCAGCTTTTTTGACTCCTCCAGGCTCAACACTGGATGAAGGCGTTGATCGAACGTGTACAGCCCTACGATCTCCCCAGGCTTGGTTTGGTCCAAGGCGGCCTCGGCCTGAGTGACCGCCTGAGCCCAGAGGTCCTCACGTTGCATGCTGGCGCTCATATCGATCAGCACCGCGGTCTGGCGCGTGGAGGCGTCAGCCGGGTCGACGGGCGTGGGTTTTTGGAGAAACGGTCGAGCGAAGGCGAAGGTGAGCAGACCAATGACCAGACACCGGAGCAGGAGCAGGAGCAGGTTCTCCAGGCGGTTCTGCCGGGTGATTCGGGGCGGCGTGGGCTGCAGGAACATCAGGGAGCTAAAAACCTGCTTTTCCCGGGTGGTGCGCCGGATCAGATGAAACAGAATGGGCATGCCCACCGCCAGCACACCGAGGAGGAAGAGGGGGGCTAGAAAGCTCATGTCATCGGTTGAAATTGAGCCAGTCTCTGCCCACCGCTCCGCGGAAGACAGGGAAGGCCTGCTCACCTAGGATTTTGCTCACCGCGGCTTGGGTCTCCTGGCTGATGGCGCGCAAGGCTTCGTCCCGCTTGGCGGGATCGATGGTCGCATCCGAGAGCAGTTTTTGGGAGTGCTCCTGCGCCAACCGCACGTGTTCGTACGCTTCGTTAGCGACCTGCGAAGGCAGGCCGAATCGTTCCGCCACACGGCTGAGAGTCTGGAAATTGGGCTCTTGGATCTTTTGGTAAGTGTCGTAGCGGTCCTTACCCAAGGTGGACTTAAGCTCGGCTTCGAGTGCGGCCTGAGCACGCTCATGCTGGAGAGCGACTTGATCCAGTTCCTCGGGACCTGCGTCGGTCTCGGCCAGGGCCAAGCCCGCGGTGGTCTCCTCGTAGGCCTGGCGGAGCCGGAAGATCTTACGAAATTCCTCCTCGGTTGGGGAAAAACCATGGAGCTGCCCACGCAGCGAGCTGCTTAACGGGGAGAATCGGAGTTCGTAATCCTCCATTTCCTCGGGGGAGAGCAGCGAGCGCAGTTCGCCCTCCTGCTGACGGTTGAGCTCCTGGAGCGCCTCGCTGTCGGCATCGGACCAGAGTCCAATGGCTTGCTCGTGCAGTGCCTCCTGGCGCTGTCGATAGGCCTCGAGAATGGACTGCACTCGACTCGCCTTCTCCGGACTTAGGAAGCTGAGATCGACCGGCTCCGGTGGAGTTTCCAGGTTGTATTTGTCTAGTTCGGCGTTCAGATCGACCTGCAGCAGCTGCCGGATGAGACCGCGCTGCTCTTCGGCCAGAGCCCGGAGTTGCTTCTGTTGCAGGCTCTGTTCGTCCGCTCCGATGGTCTTCCAGAACGGCGCTGATTTGTAGTCGGCTAGCAGGGCCGCTCGTCGCTGCGCATAGAGCCCGGCCACATCGGCGACGATGATATCTCGAATGGTGCTTTCCGGGCAGTCGATCGATCGGAGATTGGCGATGTAAAACTCGTAGTTGGTCGATTCGATCGCCGACCAACGAAACGAATTGGGCGGGAGGAAGTAATTGGTGGAGTTGATTTTCCGGACTCCGATCTGTGTGACGGTATTTGTCTGAATCCGGATCTGGGTGGGCGACGGAGAAGGTGAGGGGCGCTGAAACAGCAGGTATCCCATTCCGGCGAGGAGGCCAAGAATGATCAGCAGCATTCCGGAAATGAGACCACGCGCGTTCATCGATCCATGCGACTCGCGAGTGGCGCGGTGCCGATCACCTGACTGCCGAACTCGCGGCCGTCCAAGACCCTAGCACTCAGCTCAGGTACGGCAAGCCTGGATCCCTTAGCGCGACTGACGGACGCGTACGGTGTAGTTCTTCGCCTTGTTGTTCATGCTCGTGAAGCTCACCCCCTCGGTGGCGTTCTCGGTGAGCATGATGATGCGAAACGGGGTTTCATCGACGGGGAAGTTCTGCTCGTCCTTGAACACACAGTTCACCTGGACCTCGATCCGCCGGTTCTCCCGGTTTCGTAGATTGGCCACCACTTCCAGGCGGCCGTCTTCCAATCTTCGTTCCTGCAGGCCTGGGCAGGTGACCGAGCGCTGTGCGCCGCTGTCCAGCGCGACGAACTTGGCGGTGGTCTCATAATTGTACTTGGTGGCATTCTTGGCGGGATAGGCTCCGCCGCCACAGCCGGAAACCAAGGGGATGGCGGCCAGTAGGGAAAGTGCCAGGGTGCGGGAATATTTCATAAAGTTTGCGGTGTGGCGGATTGATCGCTGATGAAAATCACCTTGTCCTGCTTCCCGTCGGGAACGGTCAGGGTGAACTGCTTGGTGAACGTCGGTACGATGTTTTTGTTTCGATCCAGAAACTCCACGGTGGCCGGATACTGGCCTGGAGCGAGCGGGATGGCGGCAAAGCTGAGGTAGAGCGGCAGGTTGTCCCAGGTGCGGGTGTCCGCTTCCGGCTTCGTCAAGGAGCTGAAAATCTTGCTGACGAGCCCCGCCGCCACCAGTCCGAGCGCCGCTTCGTCGTTACCCCGGGTGCCGGCGCCTAGCACCGCTCCGCTGATAATGGCGGCGTCCCCGAACGTGTCGGTCGCCTTTTTGACATCCGCCTTGTTGGCGAGGACTTTGTCCATCAACCGGCCGCCGCGCGTGGTGGCCTGAAAAAACAGGTCGTCATACGGAGCCACGGTGACATCGAAGTTAGCCACTCGGATGCGCGCGCTATGCACTGGGGAGTTGGGCTGACGGAACTGCAGTTGTTCCCCATATTCACCGCCGGCGGTCTTGGAAGGGCCGGGACCAAACTCGACGAACATCAGCACATTGGCATTGGTGGAATAGGTGGGCGGGACGGCGATCTTCGGTGAGGCCAGCGCGCGTTTGAGGGCGTCGGATCCATCGGCTCCCAATCGAAAGCTCGCCAGCCCGTCCAGGTAGTCAAGCATTACAAAGTCCGAGGAATACCCATCCTTGCCGGGATTGCTGTCCTGCAGTTGGGCGCTTCGGAAACAGGCGCGCGCATTGTCGGGTTCACCGTCCATCCAGTAGAGAATGCCGCGATAGTAATAAGCCATCGCACGCTCATAGGGCTCGCCGTAGAAGGTCTTCTTGCTTTCGCGGTAAAAGGCGCTGCGAGATTTGCTGGCATCGCGATCCTTGCCGAACATGCCGTTGAGCTGAGTGATCGAGTCGTCCAGCAGGCGGCGGGCTTCCGTGAAGTTCCCGCGTCGCATCGAGGTGGCGGCGCTGCGATAGGCCCAGAGCAATCGGTCCTGCGGACGGCCGTTCTGACCGACCGTCTTGGCATCGATCACTGGATCTCCAGTCAACTTCTGCGGCGGCGTCTTGCCCGAGGAAGCGCATCCCGAAGCGAACAGGGAAACGATCAGCAGCCCTAGCCCAATCAGGCCAAACTTCTTCATGCTCTGCGAGAGTGACAGCGGACCACTTAGTGGGGGTTAGCGATAGGCCGCGTCTTCCAGACCCTGCTTCTTAACCTCCGCCGAGTCTTCCCAGATGATATCGCTGGTGCGGGCGTCCACCAACTGGAAGCTATAAAGTATGTAGTCGCTCGTGCCGGCCTTCGTCTTGGTGGTGAGGCCCTGCAGCTTGCCCGTCAGGAAGAAATCCGCCCCGTGAAATTCCACCAGCTTCGGGTCGCTCGACGATGTGACCTGCCCGCTCTGTTTCAGCGCGCGTTCCTTTTCGAGCGCCGCCATGTGTTCTCGGGCGAGGAACATGACCTTGCCCTGCGCCTTGGAGTTGAGCTGGGTCCGGATGCGCGTCAGGAAGATGTCCTTGTTGATGGGAAAACGTGTTTCGTTGAGCACCGGCTCCAGCACAACACGGGGAGGCGTGGTGGCCGCGGCGATCTGGCGCACTCCCACAATGCTCCGGGCCATGCGATCGGTGATGGCCACCAGATCCTGCGACTCCACTCCGGTTCCCGCGACGAACCCACGCTCGTCGGCGTTCATTTGAGTCACCGGGATGCCTTTGGGGTTCTGAACCCCGGAGGTGCAGCCCAGGAGGAGCCAGGAGGCGCTAATCAACAAACCGGCATTGAGGCAGAAACGATTCATAAAGTAAGTGGAAGTCTCGGATGGCAAAGTGGACAAAACAATGACGAAATCGCCGTGACCATGGAACCCATTCCCATTCTCATCTGTGCTCAGAACGCTGCTGCTGACGAAACTCGTCGCCGGCTGTTTCACCCGCTGCTTTCCGGATTCTGGTCGGCCAGATCTCAATCTAGGGCATTCGACGCCCGGACGTGGGAATTATTCGGGGTGTAATGGATGTGATTTAAAATGCTTATATAGAGTAGCTTGTGACTATACTTCCAAGTCTTCTGGGCGCACTTCTAAGCATTCGTCATGGTCTTCCCAGACAATGGCGGGAAAGGGATCCAACAAGTGAGGGATAAGCTTCGTTCGTGCCTGGACGAGCAGCGTTTCCGCCTGTTTGGCCGCCCGCTCGAACTCCTCGTCGTAGGCCGGGCAGCGTCCCCTTTGGGCATCATCCCAATGGGCCACTTCGTGCACCGTCGTATAGGCTTCCGCCCATGGTCGAATGGCAACCTGCAGCTCGCCGGGGAGTTCATCGAAAGGAACGGCGGTTTCGCTGCAGTGTTGGCAGATAAGACCGCTTTCCAGGATATCGCGGGTAAACAAAGGTAGCAGTGGCGCGCGACAGCAGGGGGCTTCGGAGTAGGCCCCCGGGGCATTGGCCAGCCGTTTCAGCCAAATCCCGCGCTCATGGCCTAGTTGGCCGAGCAGCCGATAGAGCCCCATGAGCGGGTGCGACAGCCGCCAGGCGCTTCCTTGCAGCTGGCCGAGCGTTTGAGCCATCCACCGGGCCAGCGAAAGGTCATCCAGTTTGGAGAACTCGCCCCCGTACTCCTTCCACAGTCGTTCTAGGGGAGAGTCTGACATATTGGCCACCTGACAAGCATGAGGTGAGCCCGGGCAAGTTCAAACAAAATCATTTTTTCTCCCCGCCCCCCATTTCCCGATTGGCAATTCCCCGCTTGATCCATCAGAGTTTCTCCACCGATGCCCTGGCGCGTTCTGATTACCGCTCAAGCCATGGCTCGCTCAGGGCAAGCCGCGATTACCCGGTTGCGCGAAGCGGGTCATGAACTCATTTTCCCCATCCAACCCGGTCTTCCCACCCCCGACGAGCTTGGGGGGCTGCTGCCGGGGGTCGATGCGGTGATCGCTGGTGTGGAGCGGTATGATGAACCCATCTTTGCGCTACCCGCGACGCGGGATTTGAAGCTGATTTCAAGATGGGGGGTCGGATACGATTCCATCAACATCCCCGCCGCCACCCGAGCTGGGGTGGCGATCGCCTACACGCCCGGCCTGCTCAACGAAACCGTGGCTGACTACGCGTTCTCGCTGCTCTGTTCAGTCGCCCGGCGGGTTTACTGCGGTCATTTGGAATTGGCTCAGGGCAAGTGGGTGCCCTCCTGGGGACACAACATTCACGACAAGACCCTCGGCCTGGTGGGGTGCGGTCGGATCGGCTTGGCCGTGGCGCGTCGGGCCAGCGGCTTCAACATGAGGGTGTTGGCGGTCGATCCTCAGCCTTCCGAGGAGGCGAAGAAGCTGGGGGTGCAGTTTGTCGATCTGGATACCCTGTTGCAGGAAAGTGACTTTGTCTCCCTTCATGCCGCCCTGATCGCTCAGACCCGGGGCCTGATGGGCGAGGCTCAATTCCGCCAGATGAAATCATCGGCCTATTTGATCAATACTTCGCGCGGCGCGATTCTCGACGAGGCTGCGCTGGCCAAGGCGCTTCATCAAGGGGTGATCGCCGGCGCGGCCTTGGACACCTTCCAAGTGGAGCCCTTGCCGAAGGATCATGTGCTCCACGGAGTTCCTAATCTCCTCCTGACTCCCCATCAGGCCTCGTTCACCCGGGAGACTGGGGCGCTGGTCAGCGAGGCCGCGGCTCAGGCGGTGTTGGAGGCCGCTCAGGGACGACGCCCGCGCTGGTTGGTGGACGAATCGGTTCTGAACTCCGCCTCCCTGCGCATGTCGCAGTCCTCCATCGTAACCCCACCCGCATGAGAACCAACACTGTTCGTGCCAAATTGCGGCGCGGAGAACCGAGCATCGGAACCTGGCTTAATTTCCCCGATCCTACCGTCGCCTGCTTCATGTCTCAGGTGGGATTTGACTGGCTCACCGTCGAGTTGGAGCACAGCCCTACGAGCTACGAGACCGCGGCCGCTGCCATCGCCATTGTGGCAGCCCATGGCGTGGCTCCGCTGGTTCGCGTGTCCTTCAACACGCCGGAGAACATCAAACGCGTCCTCGATTTCGGCGCCTGGGGCGTGATTGTTCCCATGGTCAACTCTGCCGAAGAGGCCCGCGCCGTGGTCGCGTCCGCCCGCTACGCGCCAATCGGAGCGCGAACCATCGGCGGACAGTATCACGCTGCGAGTTTCGGCACCGACGGCGCGACTTACTACGCGCGCGCCAATGAGGAAATCCTGGTCGCGGTGATGGCTGAACATGTGCTCGCCATCGAGCGGGCCGACGAGATTATGCAAGTGCCCGGGATCGATATGGTCTTTGTGGGGCCAAACGATTTGACCCACTCGATGGGGCTGCCTCCGTCATTCGATTCGGATGACCCGCGTTTCGAAGCCGCCTTGACCCACATTGTGCAAACCGCCAAGCGTCATGGGATTATTCCGGGGATTCATGTGGCTGATGCCGCCATGGCCCGCAAACGATTGGCCCAAGGTTTTCGGTTCATCGCCGTGGCCAGTGAGATTGGCATGCTGATGAACAAGGCCTCCGAAATTGCCGGCGCCCTGGGACTGGGCAAGGGCGGCGGGCCTATGGTGAAATACTGAGACCCTTCGCATGAAGATGGTGATTTTGGATGGGTTCACGCTGAATCCGGGAGACCAGAGCTGGAAGGCCTTGGAAGCCTTGGGTGAGTGCCAGCTGTATCCGCGCACTTCCGCCAGTCAGGTTGTTGAACGGTGTGCTGGTTTTGACATTTTGATTACCAACAAGGTGCCCATCTCGCGTGAGGCCTTGAGTCAACTGCCGGAGTTGAAGTACATCGGGGTGACGGCCACCGGATACAACATCGTGGACGTCGTGGCGGCTCGGGAACGCGGGGTGTGCGTCACCAATGTTCCGATCTATGGCACTCGGTCTGTCGCCCAGTTTACCTTCGCACTGATCCTGGAGCTGGCGCATCACGTCGGAGCCCATGCGGTGGCCGTGAGTGCCGGGGAATGGGCGCGCTGCCCGGACTTCTCGTTCTGGAAAACTCCCCAGGTCGAGTTGGAGGGGCGCACGCTGGGGATCGTCGGGTGGGGACGGATCGGACGCGCGGTCGGCTCATTGGCCGCTGCCTTTGGCATGCGGGTGATGGTTGCCACCCGCCACGCCGGACAGAATCTGGAAGGCGGAGCGATCTCCGTCTCCCTGGAGACGTTGTTTCGCGAGAGTGACGTCGTCACCCTCCACTGCCCACTGACCGACAGCACTCGGAACCTCGTGAATCGCGAACGGCTGTCGCTCATGAAGCCGGGGGCTTGGCTGATCAACACCAGCCGCGGGCCGCTGGTCGATGAGGAGGCGCTGGCGCATGCCTTGAATGAGGGCCAGCTAGGAGCGGCTGCGCTGGATGTGTTGGCGATGGAACCGCCCCGAGCAGATCACCCGCTCTTTCAGGCCCGCAATTGTTTCATAACGCCGCATATGGCCTGGGCGACGCTGGCTGCTCGACGGCGCTTGATGGACACGGTGGTGGAGAATGTGCGCGCTTTCTTGGCGGGTGCGCCGCGAAACGTCGTCAACCCTTGAGTCGAGAGGACGCTCTCGCTTGCCGATGAAAATTCTCGTGATCTCGCTGGCTGGTATCGGTGATACGTTGCTCGCGACGCCGCTGATCCAAGAACTGCGGCTCAATCATCCGAAAGCTGTCATCGAGGCCTTGGTCATGTGGACCGGCTCTCGCGATATCCTGGGCGGGAATCCTCACCTCGATCGGATCCACCACTTCCATATGCTCAAGGAAGGTCCCTGGCGGACTTTTCGCTATCTGCTTCAGCTTCGTCGGGAGGGTTATGACATCACCCTCAACACGTATCCGCAGAGCAAGGCCGAGTATCGCCTGATCGCCCGCATTTTGGGCGCAGCCGTGCGAGTGAGTCATCGTTATGACAATCGCGCCTGGTATGACGGGTGGCTGGTGAATCGCGAGATCCCGCAGACTTACGATCGTCATTCGGTGGATCAGAACCTCGCGTTGCTTTCGCTGATTGGCGATCGGCCCCAGCTGACGGAGCATCGCACCCAACTGGTGCTCTCCGCTGAAGAACGTGGATGGGCGGAACGGATGTTGACGGACCGCGGCCTGCAGAATCAGGTTTTGGTGGGCTTTCATGTCGGGTCGGGTAAGACCAAGAATCTGGCCTTGCGACGCTGGCCGCTGGAGCATTATCGGGGGCTGATCCACCGGCTGTTTGCGCTGCGGCCGGATTTATCGGTCCTTCTGTTCGGCGGCCCGGAAGAGCAACCGGATCACGAATGGCTGCAGAAGGAGATTCCTTCGCCTCGATTGCTGGTTCCTGAGACCAGGAACATGAAGCAGGCGGCAGCTCTGCTTGGGGCCTGCCGGGCCTTTCTCAGCATCGACAGCGCGTTGATGCATCTGGCCGCCGCCATGCAGGTGCCGCACCAATTCGTCATCGAGACGGCCACGTTCAACCCCACGATCGAACCGTACGCTCGGCCGTATGTGTTGATCCCGAATCCGGCGGTCAAAGGGAGAAATTTGCAATTTTACCGGTATGACGGAGAGGGTATCCGCGGGAGCACCGAGGAATTGGAAGCACTGATGCGCGCCGTGACCGTGGACCAAGTGTTCGAGCGGATGGCCCCCAAGCTCCTGTAGGAAACGAGGTCACGAGTTTGGGTGCGTGCCAAGCAACCGTGGTAGGGAGAAACCTGATCGAAGATCGATCCGAATGAGTTTATAGTTCTGATTTCGTTGAGCCCACTCCTGCCCCAGGCGCAGGCGGGACGGAGGGCGACTCCGCGAAGGGCCCATCACCGATCGTCCCCTCCTTGGCTCCCGTAGGTCACACCACCGAGCAGTATTCAGGTTTCATTCCCTTTGGGTCCCACATCGCGTCCATTGCGTCCATCGCGGTTCAGCTTCATCCCCGGCCGGCATGGGAAGGGGCTCGAATTTTAAACCGCGATGGACGCAATGGACGCGATGTGGGATCAGAAGGGACAGGGAGAGCGGGACTCTTCTTTCCGCCTCAGACCCCGCGCTTCCGGATGTCCCCCCTGGTGGAGATCTACGCAGGACTGCTTGGCCGCCCTTGGAGTCGTACCCGAAATCTGTCCTACACCCACATCCCATTCATCCGAGATAACCCGTGTTTACAATAGCCGTCTGCAGGGTTAAACAGGAAACGACTGGAATCGCCGAATGCGGAGATCATTGTGAAAACTGTGCAAACATCCGGGCTTGAGTGTTCTCAGGACGTCAACCGAGAGCACACAATCCGGCCTCGGCGAAGCTGGATCACGCATTTGTTCGCTTTTCTTGGTTTTCGCGTCGGTTCCATTGGGCTTCTATTTCTGGGCTTAGCAGATCTTGGTCTGTCCGCAGATCGAGATTCTCCCAAGAGCTTGCAGCAGCTGAACGACAGCTATTCGTCTGTTGAACAGGGTGAAAACTCAGCGGAAGTTTACCTCAGGGCCATGGAGGAGTTGGCTCGCGATGTCAAAATGGGAACTTGGACGAATTTGCCGCTGGTCGATTCGGTTCCGTTGCCCCTCCCCGGAGAAACCCTATCCCCCCAACACGATGCAGCTATCTCGGCTCTGATTGCACGCAATCAGCGTGCTTGGCTCCTGTTCGTTCGGGGCTCAGAGCTCGGTAATTCTCGCTATCCAATCGATCTCACCCAAGGAGCCGAATGTCAGCTTCCACACCTGACCGGCTTAATCCGAGGTGCGAACTTCCTGGTTCTCCGGGCCATCTGGAACGCCTATCACGGTAAGCCTGGGCCTGCATCGGAGTCCATCTATCAGGCTTCGAAGATGGCGGCATCACTGTCCAATGAGCCTATATTGCTCTCCCAAGGGGTCCGGGCAAGGATGTTTGGGATGGTGAAGGATGGTCTCGCGCTCGTGTTGTCCGAAACAACATTGCAGACGGCGATGTCTGATAGACTGCGGCTCCTGTTCAGATCCCTTGAGGAACAAGAAGTCGCTGGCTCTGCGTTCAAGAGGGCGACCGTAGGGCAATCGCTCATCGAGAGCGGCTTCCTGGCTGGTGAGATTGACGCCAAAGTGGCCGTGCTCAAACGGGACGACAGGTTTGAGAACGAAGGAAGTGAGTCCTTGCGTCGTAGGCTCTTCGTGCGGCCGGGCGAGTCGGATGCCGCTCTCTTCGAGAGGGGGCTCAATAAGATGCTCGAGGCTTGGGAGCTTCCCTATCCCGCTCGAGGTAGGGTATTCGCCGCGTTGCGCACCGTTGTCCCCATGCAAACGAACTCACCGTTGGTGTTTGGGGACTACGTGGTGTCCTCCACTGCAGGGATATTGCTTCGCGAGGCGAGGTGTTTGGCCTCGCTGCGGATGCTCGAACTGGCCTTGGCGCTCGATCAGTTCGCAGCGGGAGCGGATGGCACGTTTCCTTCTTCCCTGGATCAAATGGTCCCGAAACACTTCGCCGCGACCCCTGTGGACCCGTTTAGTGCGTCGAATTTCGTCTATCAGTGCGGTCCTGATCAAAGGAGCTATACCCTTCGGAGTAGTGGAGCCTTCGACTCCGTCGTAACCCTGCCCGCCGACTCCCGTCCAGATGGGATTGCGTTTTCAGTCGTGAAACGCCGGCCCGGCATCAAACGCGGAGGTGCGGAGGCGCAGTGACGAGGAGTGAGCTCGACGAAAGGATTTCGCGGATCGCACGGATGGCCAATGACTTGAAGGGACCACCTCATCGGATTGCGATTTTCCGTTGAAGAATGTCACAACCCCTTTTTAATCCGTGTCATCCATGAAATCCGTGGTTAGTCCATTCCCGGTTTTAGATTGAAACAGGTGGGGTGTGTGGGGGAGGTTCTCGGTCGGCATTGCCATGAAAACGATATTGCGCTGGCTGGTCAGCTTTTTCTTCCGCTTTCGCGCCTTTAACGAGGACGTGCTTAAGACGCCCGGGCCGGTTCTGTTGGTCCCCAACCATGTCTCCTGGCTGGACTGGCTGTTCCTCGGGGTTTGCTTGGAGGACGATTGGCGGTTCGTGGTGTCTAGCGTCACCGCCCAAACGAGCTGGGTTCATCGTAAAATCATGCTCAATCGGCGCACGTTCCCGATCGATACCAATTCCCCCTACGCCGTGAAGCGCATGGCAGAGCATCTTCAGGCCAATGGCCGTCTTGTGTTGTTCGCTGAGGGACGCATCTCCCGCACCGGGACGCTGATGAAGTTGTTCGAGGGCACTGGATTTCTTCTGCATAAGACTCAGGCCAAGGTCATCACTGCCTATTTGCGGGGCGCGCATCGGGTGGTCGCATCGCCCAACCCGGACAAAAAATTGTGGTTCCCGCAGGTCAGCGCTCATTTCAGCGCCGTCATGGTGCCTCCGGTAGTGGAACATCTGAGTATGTCGCAAGCGCGGACTATCCTGACCACGTGGCTGCGCGATCGGATGGTGGATCAACAGTTCCAAGCCGAGCGGCAGTTGGGGTCCGGCACTGTTCTCGAGGCAATCGCCGAGACTGCGTGGCGGCAGCTGGGGCGGGTGGTTCTGCAAGATGTTCAACAAAGCCTGAGTTACCGTAAGTTTCTGACCGGTGCTGATCTCTTGGCTGACCAATTGGCCGCGCGCCTGCATCCGCAGGCGGAGCGGGTGGGGGTCCTGCTGCCTAATATCAATGCCACGCCCGTGATCTTGTGTTCGCTCTGGAGCTTGGGCCGTGCGCCGGCGGTGTTAAATTTCTCCACGGGGCCGGCCGTGCTGCGCATCTGCTGCGAGTTAGCCGGGCTCAAACAGGTCCTGACCAGCCGAACATTTATTGAGAAGGCCAAGCTGGATCTGAGCTCGCTGAAGGAGGCCGGGATCGAGCTGGTTTACCTGGAAGACCTTCGTAAGGGAATCGGTGGACTCAAAAGACTGCTGACGCTGGCCCGCATCAGCCTTAACCCCCGTTCGGTGGTGCGCGTCCCACAGTCGCCGGATCGCACCGCTGTGGTGTTGTTCACCAGTGGATCTGAGGGCATTCCCAAGGGGGTCGATCTCACCCATGCGAACGTGATGGCGAACATCCGTCAGATGCTTTCCATCTGTGATTTCAGCGAGGCGGATCGAGTGTTTAATTGTCTGCCGTTGTTCCACTGCTTCGGCCTGACCATCGGCACTCTGCTGCCTCTGGTTCGTGGGCTTTACACCTTCCTATACCCGTCGCCGTTGCACTATCGGGTGGTTCCCACCGTGCTCTATGATCGGGACTGCACCGTGCTGCTCAGTACGAACACATTCTTGAGTGGGTATGCTCGCAAGGCGAATCCCTACGATTTTCGCAGCCTGCGTTACCTGTTTGCGGGCGCCGAGAAGATTCAGGAAGCGACAGCGACTTTGTGGATGCGTCGTTTCGGAGTGCGCATTCTGGAGGGGTACGGGGCCACTGAATGCAGCCCGTGCCTGAGTATCAATATTCCGATGATGAACCAGTTTGGGAGCGTGGGGCGCTTGCTGCCGGGCATTGAGATGCAACTGGAAACGGTGGAGGGAGTGACCGAGGGTGGACGGCTATTGGTGCGCGGACCCAATGTCATGCGCGGCTACTTGAACCCGGAAGCTCAGGCCAAGTTCCTATCGCGGGGGGGGTGGTATGACACCGGCGACATCGTCAGCGTCGATCACGATGGGTTTTTAACGATCCGGGGTCGATTGAAACGCTTTGCGAAGATCAGCGGTGAGATGGTGAGTTTGACAGCGGTGGAGGAGGCGTTGGCGGGAGCGTTTCCGCAGTATGGGTTGCGCTGTCAGATCGCGGTTATCGCCCGGCCCGATGCCGATAAGGGCGAGCGGCTGATTGCGGTCTCCAACGAATCTAAGCTGACGTTGGAGGAGATACGCGGGGTGCTGCGGGCCAAGGGATTCTCGAATCTCTGCGTGCCGCGGGATGTTCAGGCTGTCCGGGAAATCCCGAAGCTGGGCACTGGCAAAATCAATCACCGCGAACTCGAAAAGCGGTTGGATGAAATCCCGGCCAACTCCTGAGGCGAGGGAGAGGGGGGGCGTCCAAGGACGGTTCCCCAAATGAGCAATGTGAAATGAGCAATGAACAATGTGAAATCCCAATTGTCCCTACAATCGAGTATGGGCCAGCCCGCCCCGAACCACAGGTCGGGCCATCTCGGCCCATCACCGGGTTATCTCTTCTTGGTCGGTTCCGTGTGACCCGCGTGTTCCGTGGGCCAAAACTCGGGGCCTTCTCCCGCCGGCTCAGCGGGCATCAGCGGTCCTTCCGTTAGCGGGACTTCTTTTTCGCCTTCCCGTAAGCCAGTCGGAGTTTCTTGGCGTCGGTCTCGCTAATCCCGTTGTCCGTCCACTGACCGATCACTCGATCAAACTCCGTTCCGACCGGATCAATCACACTGCAAGGGCTCGCACCATCGCCATCTTTGCATTGCGGCTCACAATTCGAGGCCCAACAGACACGGTAATGCATGATCGACCGATAGTCATACTTGGTGCTGCTTACGATCCAGTTTTTCTTCGGAACCCAATCATAGTCGAACTGGCGTCCGGGTTTGATATGTTCGTAATGAATCGTCACGTATCGGTCCCGATCCCAGCGCTGATGTTCATGATGAAATCCCAGCACATGGCCTAGCTCATGAGCCGGCATCCATTCTCCCTGTTTCCACCAAAACGCCGTGATATTCACATCCACGCGCTGGCCTTTGCGGAACCCGTCAAAGGTCGTGTTATTGCCTGCATCGAGCTTGCCGGTGAAATACACATACTCGACTTGGTTGGATCGCGGCACGAACAGAACGCGTGCGCCGGTATCGGTCCAGCGTTGCATGGCTTTCAGCGCGGTTCGCTGTTGGTCTTCGGTGAGTTTCGAGATGTCGTAGGGAACAACCCCGCCAGGCCACAGCAAGGGCTTTTGCGAGTTCGCTGCCATGTGCTTGGGATCCGATTCAGCGCCCACGACGGTTAGTAGCGTGGCCATCGCGAAGAGGACCTGAAGGACAGCCGGGGTCCAGGGGAGACTGGCTCGAACGGAATGCCACAACGTCGGTTTTAACCCGAACTCCGAAGTAGAGGATAAAATCGCTAGATGGTGCATCCCCCGATAGCGAGTAAAGCGTCGGGGGGATCCAACTTCGGCGAGGTAGGCTTTTGCCATCGCAAAGCTGATTCCACTAGTGGCTTGTGCTTCCGG